>NZ_JAKJSN010000012.1:0-147805 GCF_050337005.1 Photobacterium japonica
CTTACCCGCTTACCCGCTTACCGCCCCATTATCCCGATTCATCCTGCTGTGATCTGATCTCGCTCTTACTCTAGTTGTAAATAACTTGTGTATTTTTATCGACATAGGCAGAGTAAAGAAAATGCTGATATTTTAGACGAAAGTGAAACATCCCGCCGTGTCAGTGGGGGATAAATGGGTTTAACGCCCTGAAAATCACCCTGTGAACCGGTGCATCCCTTGTAATAGGCGATTCTGCCCCCATAGCAAAGAGGAGCAGGCGTAACGATGATGCTATTAAGTTGTTACGGCTTACCTAATGCGAGCGCCTCGCGTTACAAGGCGAGGGGTGTATTCTGTTCTTCGTGATACGGTTGAAGGATAGATTTTCAAGGAGTAATGCATGTCTATCAAAATGAACGTTCTTTTATCTCACGACGCTGCGGCCCCGCAGTGGGGCGCCAATGCCCTCGTCACTTTCCTGCCAGAAGGCGCCGTGATCCACGTGACGGGCGATAACGCGCTGGTTGCTGTGCAGCGTGCGGGCCGCAAGCTGGACGGTCAAGGCATTAAGCAGGTTGCCCTGTGTGGTGAAGGATGGACGATAGAGGTGATTTGGGCCTTCATTCAGGGACACCGCAACAGTAAACCAGGCAATACCGTTGAGTGGCCAGCGCTGTCTGATCTCGATGAAGCCGAGCTGCAAGCGCGTATCATGGCGACGAACTGGGTCCGCGAGGTGATTAACCAGTCGGCAGACGTTGTGCGTCCGTCACAACTGGCCGCCCGCGCCGGTGAGTGGATCAAAGCCCTTGCACCGGAGCAGGTGACGTACAAAATTGTTAAAGGCAATGATCTGCTGGATGAAGGTTGGAACGGTATTCATACCGTCGGTCGAGGCTCTGAGCGCTCACCCGCGATGCTGCGTTTGGACTACAACCCAACGGGTAACCCGGACGCCCCTGTCCACACGTGTTTGGTCGGCAAAGGGATCACCTTTGACTCTGGCGGTTACAGCATGAAGCCTTCTGTGGGCATGATTGCCATGAAAGCCGACATGGGTGGCGCGGCATTGGCCGCTGGTGCATTGGCGCTGGCCATTGCCCGTGGTACCAATAAGCGTATCAAGTTGATCCTATGTTGCGCTGAAAACATGGTGTCAGGCCGTGCGGTGAAACTGGGCGATATCATTACCTACAAAAACGGTAAAACCGTGGAAGTGCTGAATACCGATGCTGAAGGGCGTTTGGTGTTGGCGGATGGTTTGATTTATGCCAGCGCACAGCAGCCTGAGTTGATCATCGATTGTGCCACCTTGACGGGCTCGGCAAAAAATGCGCTAGGGAATGATTACCACGCGCTATTTACATTTGATCAGGCTTTGGCACAAAAAGCCTTGTTAGCGGCCAAAGAAGAAAACGAAGGCCTATGGCCACTGCCTCTGGATGAAGAGCACCGCGGCATGATGCCATCGCATTTTGCTGATCTGTCGAATATCTCGCAGGGTGAGTTCATGCCGGGAGCCAGCACCGCCGCTGCTTTCTTGTCGTACTTTGTGGATGATTACCAGACGGGTTGGATGCACATTGACGCCAGCGGTACGTACCGCAAAGGGCCGACAGACAAGTGGTCGGCAGGGGCAACGGGCATGGGTGTCCGTACGCTGGCCAATATTTTATGTGATCACGAAGAGTGATCACCCTGAATGATTGACTGTAGCCCGCGCGACGGGCTACCTATAAAGGAAGAATGATGTTAAGGATTACGTTATCTGCTGAGACCCACACGGGGATGTGGGGACCGAATGCGTTGTTAGCTTACGAGGCGGAGGGCGTGGTGATTCATTACCACGGCGACCACCCATTACGTCGTATTCAACAGGCGGGCAGACAACTGCAAGCACAAGGTTTGAGCGATGTGAGCCTGGAAGGCGAAGGCTGGAGCTATGAGCGTCAGTGGGCGTTTTATTGTGGTTTGGCAACGCCGAAAGGGGCGGTGAATCTACGCTGGGCGTCGATTGATGAAGACGAGTTAGAGCTACTCAATGCTCGCCACCGCAGTGCCGAATGGGTACGTAAGGTCATCAATGCAACACCGGAAGACATGTATCCGGAACGTTTGGCACAAGAAGCCATCGCCTTTTTAACGGATATTGCCGGCGAACAGATCACGCATGAATGCATCGTGGGTGATGATCTGCTGGAACACGGTTGGATCGGGACGCACACCGTGGGTCGCGGCAGTAGCCGTCCACCAGTCATGTTGGTGTTGGATTACAACCCGACCGGTCAAGCGGATGCGCCCGTGGCTGCCTGTTTGGTGGGTAAGGGGATCACCTTTGACTCAGGCGGTTACAGCATTAAGCCAAGTGCAGGCATGGCCGCGATGAAATGCGACATGGGCGGTGCGGCAACAGTGACCGCGGCATTGGGCTATGCCATTGAGCAAGGCCTAAAACAACGCGTGAAGCTGTACTTATGCTGTGCAGAAAACATGATCGCCAGCAATGCTTATAAGCTCGGCGATATTCTGACGTATAAGAATGGTCAGACGGTCGAAATTCTCAATACCGATGCAGAAGGGCGCTTAGTCTTAGCGGATGGTTTGATCGCGGCAACGGAAACGAAAGCGCCAGTGATCATTGATGCAGCAACCTTGACAGGGGCTGCTATGATGGCGGTAGGAACAGATTACAACGCCCTGTTCAGCTTAGATAAAAGCATGCTGTTAAAGGCGCAAACATTGTCTGATTTGGTCAATGAGCCCGCCTGGCCTTTGCCGTTGGAAACGTGGCATCAGTCACAGTTGCCGTCACATTATGCTGATACAGCGAACAGCCGTAGCCAGAAAGGCGCAGGGGCTGGCGCATCGACGGCCGCCGCGTTCTTGTCACGGTTTGTCGATACGCAGCAAAGCCAGTGGTTACACGTCGATTTAGCGGCCTGTTTCCGCGAAAGCCCTGACAGCCGTTGGGCGGCCGGTGCGACAGGATTGGGCGTTGCGCACATTGCCGCAATGCTGTTAGGTTAATCACGTACGTTCAAGGTACCGCGCAGTGATACTGCGTGGTATCGGTTAAGTCAAAAGGAGTTGGAACAAGGAAGAACGTCAGTAGAGGATACTGTATTTTGTTTAGGTGGAGCGGTGCGCAAATGGAATTCGCCATGGTGTGATCACTCCCAGATTCAAAAGGAAACTATAATAATGACGATCGAAAAGACATTCTCAATTGTGAAGCCGGATGCGGTAAAGCGTAACTTAATTGGTGCTATCTACCAGCGTATTGAAAGCGCCGGTTTGAAAGTGGTAGCGGCGAAAATGGTCCAGCTTGATGCGGATAAAGCCATGGGGTTTTATGCCGAGCATGAAGGTAAACCTTTCTATGACGACCTCGTGGCGTTCATGACGTCAGGCCCGGTGATGGTGCAGGTGCTGGAAGGGGAGAACGCCGTAGTGCGTTACCGTGAACTGATGGGTAAAACGAACCCTGAAGATGCGGCCTGTGGCACCTTGCGTGCTGATTTCGCGTTGAGCTTGCGCCATAACTCCGTTCATGGTGCAGACAGCCCTGAATCGGCAGCGCGAGAAATCGCCTACTTTTTTGCCGATGACGAGATTTGTTCTCGCGGCTAAATCGGTATGGCCCGTACTGGGCATGTTGAACATAACGAATCAAAAAAACGGGAAGCGGCGGCTTCCCGTTTTTTGTTTGTATCGGGCGTGATCCGCCGTGGTGCCCAGCACCGGATAGATCGGGATGTTTCGCGGCCTGTACAAGTCGGTTGCGGGGAACAGGTGGAAACTGGTAGCCAAAGCCTGTACAATTTCGCGCCTTAAAACCAAACTGAATAGCACACACGAATGTGGGGTGGTATTCATTGCTTAAGGTCCTGTCGTAGGCAGCCAAATGGGCTGTGTACCTAAGGCACAGATCACGTCACGTAATACATAGAGGCAACAACCGATGACAACTGTTAAAACGAATCTGCTGGATTTTGATCGCAAGGGGCTGCGTCAGTATTTTGCCGATGAACTGGGTGAAAAAGCGTTCCGTGCGGATCAGGTAATGAAGTGGATTTACCATTTCGGTTGTGATGATTTCGATCAAATGACGAACATCAACAAGAAATTACGTGAAAAGCTAAAAGCGGTGGCGGAAATTCGTGCACCTTACGTCTCTGAAGCGCAGCACTCGTCGGATGGCACCATCAAATGGGCCATGCGTGTGGGCGATCAGGATGTGGAAACGGTGTACATTCCTGATGAAGATCGTGCGACCTTGTGTGTCTCATCACAGGTAGGGTGTGCATTGGAATGTAAGTTCTGTTCAACCGCACAGCAAGGTTTCAACCGCAACCTGCGCGTCTCTGAAATTATCGGTCAGGTATGGCGTGCAGCGAAAGAGATCGGTATTGAGAAAGAAACCGGTCGCCGTCCGATCACCAACGTGGTGATGATGGGTATGGGCGAGCCGTTACTGAATATGAAAAACTTGATCCCAGCACTGGAGATCATGCTAGATGATTTGGGCTTTGGCCTGTCGAAGCGCCGTGTGACGGTATCGACGTCGGGCGTGGTATCGGGCTTGGAGCAGATGATCGGCAATATCGACGTGGCATTAGCGATCTCACTACACGCCCCAACCGATGAATTGCGTTCGCAAATTATGCCAATTAATGACCGTTGGAATATTGAAGATTTCTTGTCTTCTGTGCGCCGTTACATTGAATCATCTAACGCGAACCGTGGTCGTGTGACCGTGGAATACGTCCTGCTGGATCATGTCAATGATGACATGGAACACGCACGCCAATTAGGTGCTTTGTTGAAAGGCACACCATCAAAAATTAACTTGATTCCGTTTAATCCATACCCAGGCTCGCCATACAAAAAGCCAAGTAACTCACGTATTGACCGTTTCATGAAAACGTTGATGGAATATGACTATACGGTCACGATCCGTAAGACCCGTGGTGATGATATCGATGCGGCTTGCGGACAATTGGTTGGTGATGTGATTGACCGCACGAAACGAACACAAGCTAAGCTTCAAAACGGTGAACAAATCTCGGTAAAATCAGTCTAATACAGACGACCCCAGTCCAACTTAACCAAGTTGGGCTGGGTATATATGGATATCAGTGTGGGGTTGTAATGGTACGGTGGACGATGTACCCGTTATTGTGTAGTTTAATGATTGGCTGTGTAACGGTCGATGAAGCTGGCAATAAGAAAGCAGGTGTAGATAAGGTCGAAGCGGCGGAAGCGCGCATTTCACTTGGGTTGACTTATCTTGAGAATGGTCAGTGGCAGCGCGCGCGGGATAATTTAGAGATCGCGTTAACGTACGCACCAAAATATTATCGCGCACAGAACGCAATGGCCTACTATTATCAACAGGTTGATGAGCCCGAACAGGCTGAAGCGATTTACAAACAAGCCTTGCGCGACTCACCGAAAAATGGCGATGTGCAAAATAACTACGGCACCTTCTTGTGCGCGCAAGCACGTTATGATGAAGCCATTGATGCGTTTGAGAAGGCGATTGCTCAGCCTTACTACTATCTAACCTCCGCCAGTTATGAAAATGCGGCGTTGTGTAGTTTGAAGCAAGGTAGCGAACCTGAAGCGCGAGAATTTTTTGACAAAGCCCTGGCTTACGACCCTTACCGACCAATGTCAATGTTGCAGTTGTCGCAGTTGGACATCAAGGAAGACAACCTGAAAGATGCACGCGTACGACTGTTTAAATTTAACAAGAGATTTGGGTACAAGGCTGACAGCCTTTGGCTGTTGATCCAGTTGGAACATCAAGCAGGCCGTCAAAGTTTGGTTGATAAATATGCTGGTATCTTGCGACAGCAGTATCCGAACTCTAAGCAATATCAAAACTATCTAGCCAATGAATACTGAACAGAACGAAGATAAATCAACAGAAGATAGTCATCTTCCCGGGGATATGTTGCGTCAGGCTCGTGAGAAGCTAGGCTATTCCCAGAAAGATGTTGCTAGCCGCCTGAGACTTCGTCAGTCGGTGGTCAGTGATATCGAAAACAACCATTTTGAAGAAGCGCAGTTGGCCACATTTACCCGTGGCTATGTGCGTTCCTACGCAAAATTTGTCGGTCTTGACGAAAATACCATTTTGGCCAAGCTTGACCAACACGGTCATGCCCAGCCGCAAGAACAAGAAATGCAAAGTTTCTCGCGTCGAACGAAACGAGAAGCGCACGATAGCCGTATTATGCGCCTGACATGGGTGTTGGCGGTGCTGTTCGTAGGGTTAACCGGTGTGTGGTGGTGGCAAAGCCTGCAAATGACACCAGAAGCCGATTTACCGGCAACTGTCACCGCGCAAAATCCGCCATTGGATGAATCACTGGCCACAGGCGGTCAAACGCCTGCTGTTACGGCAGAGACGACGCTAACGGCGTTGAATCCTGCTCAAGAAGCGCAACTGACAGTGACCAACACACCAGCGATAGACGTTGCAACAGAGACGCCGACGCTGAGCGCGGATGAAGCCCCGAAAGCGGACTTCGTCGACAGTTTCACAGAGGTGGTACAAGACGATGCCACCAACGATGCGATCACGCCTGACGCGAACGCGACAGATGCTGAGAGCACGGCTGAAACACCAGTACCGGCGGAGCCTGTGGTTGTCGCCTCTGATTTAGAGATGCGCTTTACCGGCGATTGCTGGATTGATATTCGTGACGCCAAAGGTAAACGTCTTGATACCGGCGTGAAAAAAGCCGGTGATGTTTTGAAACTGGATGGCGATGCCCCATTCAAGGTAGTGCTGGGTGCGCCTGGCGTGGTTACAATGCGTTATCAAGGCGAGCCCGTTGACTTGAGCAGATATCCTGCAGGGAAAGTGGCACGATTGAAACTGCCGCAGTAAACAGAGTAAATGTAATGCATAACGAGTCTCCAATTATACGTCGCCAATCGACCCGTATTTATGTCGGGAATGTACCGATTGGTGATGGCGCGCCGATTGCTGTGCAATCAATGACCAACACCCGCACGACGGATGTCGCGGCGACGGTCGCTCAGATCAACGCACTGGAAAAAGTCGGTGCGGATATTGTGCGTGTATCGGTTCCTACGATGGAAGCGGCGGAAGCCTTCAAGCTGATCAAGCAACAGGTCAATGTGCCGCTCGTGGCTGATATCCACTTTGATTACCGTATCGCGCTGCAAGTGGCGGAATACGGGGTAGACTGTTTGCGTATTAACCCGGGCAATATTGGTCGTGAAGACCGTATTCGTGCCGTGGTCGATTGTGCCCGCGATAAAAACATCCCGATCCGTATCGGGGTGAATGGCGGATCACTGGAAAAAGACATTCAGCAGAAATACGGTGAGCCGACGCCAGCGGCGTTGGTGGAATCGGCGATGCGCCATGTCGACATTCTGGATCGTTTGAACTTTGATCAGTTCAAAGTCAGCGTGAAAGCGTCTGATGTCTTCTTGGCGGTGGAATCTTACCGTCAGTTGGCACGTCAAATTGCCCAGCCCCTTCACCTTGGGATCACCGAAGCCGGTGGTGCTCGTGCGGGGGCGGTGAAATCTGCGGTCGGCCTTGGCATGCTATTGGCTGAGGGGATCGGTGACACGCTGCGTGTATCGTTAGCGGCGGATCCGATCGAAGAGATCAAAGTCGGTTTTGATATTCTTAAATCCCTGCGTATTCGCTCACGTGGTATCAACTTCATAGCGTGCCCAACGTGCTCCCGTCAGGAGTTCGATGTGATCAGCACGGTAAATGAACTGGAACAACGTCTGGAAGACATCACCCTGCCAATGGACGTGTCCGTGATTGGCTGTGTGGTGAACGGTCCGGGTGAAGCGGAAGTGTCCCATCTGGGCATTGCCGGTGGTAACCGCAAAAGTGCCTTCTATGAAGATGGCATTCGTCAGAAAGAGCGTTTTGATAACGACAACGTGATTGATCAGCTCGAGGCGAAGATCCGCGCTAAAGCCTCTATCCTTGATGCTAACAACCGCATCAATGTGACAGAAAAATAACGAAATAGTGGGGAATCACACCTGTAATGTATAGGTGTGGTTCACTATTGCCGTTATAACCTATATATTCAATTCCATTCCCCATCGGTTAACGAGAATACACGTGGCGAAACAAATTCAAGCAATTCGAGGCATGAACGACTGCCTTCCAACCCAATCTCCACTGTGGCAAAAAGTGGAAGGGACCATTAAACAAGTAGTCAGCGCATACGGTTACAGTGAAGTACGTATGCCTATCGTTGAATCAACGCATTTGTTTAGTCGGGCAATCGGTGAAGTCACGGATGTTGTTGAAAAGGAAATGTACACCTTTGAAGACCGTAATGGCGACAGCCTAACACTGCGCCCTGAAGGCACAGCGGGCTGTGTACGTAATGGTATCCAGAACGGTCTACTGTACAACCAAGAACAGCGCCTGTGGTACACCGGCCCAATGTTCCGTCATGAGCGTCCCCAAAAAGGCCGTTACCGTCAATTCCACCAGTTTGGTGTGGAAGTCTTTGGCCTGAACGGCCCTGACGTTGATGCAGAACTGATCATGATGACTGCACGTATGTGGCGTACATTGGGTATCGATAAGCATGTGCGTCTTGAGCTGAACTCTATCGGTTCACTGGAAGCGCGTGCCACATACCGTGAAGCCTTGGTTGCGTTCCTTGAGCAGCACATCGAGATCCTTGATGAAGACTGCAAACGTCGTATGCACACCAACCCACTGCGTGTATTGGATACCAAAAATGCAGCGGTTCAGGAAATTTTGGTCGATGCACCGAAATTGTCTGAGTACTTAGATGAAGAATCGACGGCGCATTTTGCGGGTTTGTGTGAACTATTAGACGCTGCTGGCATCGAATATCAAGTAAATGAACGCCTTGTTCGTGGTTTAGATTATTATAACCGCACGGTTTTTGAGTGGATCACCGAAAGTTTGGGTTCACAAGGTACCGTTTGTGGCGGTGGCCGTTATGATGGCTTGGTGGAACAACTTGGTGGTAAAGCAACCCCTGCGGTTGGTTTCGCGATGGGCCTAGAGCGTTTGGTACTGATGATGGAAACACTGGAACTGACCGACGTACGTCGTGCGGTGGATGTGTACATTGTCACTGCCGGTGAAGGCACCATGATGGCTGGCATGAAACTGGCTGAGAAGCTACGTGAAGACGCCCCGGGCCTACGTGTGATGAACCACTTCGGTGGCGGTAACTTCAAGAAACAATTTAAACGTGCAGACAATGTCGGCGCGGTAGTGGCATTGGTACTTGGCGAAAATGAAATTGCTGAGCAAACCGTAGTAGTTAAAGATCTTCGCGGCGGTGAGCAAATCACCATGGCGCAAGACGAAGTGGCAGCAAAGCTGGCCGAATTGATTTAAGAGAGGACAGGAAGTGGACGGCAATATCACAGAAGAACAGCAAGTTGAACAGATTAAAGCTTGGTGGAAAGAAAACGGTAAAGCCGTTGTTCTCGGTGCTGTGATTGGTCTGGGTGGCCTGACTGGCTGGCGTTATTATCAGTCTGAAGTGCAGTCAGCCAAGGAACAGGCATCCAATGCGTACACGCAAGTGATCACGGTATTGGAAAGCGGCAATGCTAACGGTGTTGCTGATGTTCAGGCATTTATTGCGGCGCATGAAAGCAGCCAGTATTCGGTATTGGCGTCACTGCAGTTGGCGAAAGTACAGGTGCAAAACGGCGATCTTGATGCGGCCGCAGAGCAATTGCGCTGGGCGATCAGCCATACCGATGACGCAGCGATTCTTCCTGTTGCTAAAACTCGATTGGCGCGTATTTATGCCCAGCAGCAAGACTTCGACAAAGCCCTTGCTGAACTGGATCAAGTTGGCTCAGAAAGCTGGCAGGCGAAAGTAGACGAGTTACGTGGTGATATTTTGTTGCACAAAGGCGACAAGATTGCAGCACGTGAAGCCTACGTGAGCGCACAGCAGTTGGGTGGCTCACCTGCATTGCAAGTGAAGCTAGACGACTTGGCACAGTAAGGTAGGGCGTAAGCGTATGCAGAAGGTGTTAAAACAAGCTATTGCGCTGGCGCTGGCCGCCGGCATGCTAGCGGGCTGTGCAGGGGATGAAGAGACCAATCAGATGGCCCCAGTGCCGATGATTGAAAGTACTTTCGCCCCGGCTAAGAGTTGGAGCAGCAGTGTGGGGGATGGCATTGGCCAGTACTTCTCGCAACTGCGTCCGGCTCTAGGCTACGGCAAGCTGTATGTGGCGGATCGTGACGGTCTCGTTAAGGCGTTGGATCCGGAGACGGGTGCACTGCTTTGGGAGCGTAATTTGGATGCCGACATACCTGCGCGTTTGTCAGGTGGGATCACGCTGTCTTACGGCAAAGTGTATATTGGCTCTGAAAATGCAGAAGTGATTGCGCTGGATGCGGAAACCGGTGAGCCGGTATGGCGTAGCGCAGTGGAAGGGGAAGTGCTGTCACGTCCGCTGGTGGATGAGGGCCTCGTGGTCGTCAATACCAGTCGTGGTGTGCTACAAGCGCTGGATGCCGATAGCGGTGAAAGCCGTTGGCAGCTAGGCAGTGAAGTGCCGACCCTGACGCTACGTGGTGACAGCTCACCTGTTGCGATTTCTGGCGGGGTATTCTGGGGACAAGCGAACGGCCGTTTGGCTGGCGCACTCATGAATTCCGGTCAGATGTTGTGGCAGCAGCCGATTGGTTCACCGAAAGGTGCGACTGAGATTGATCGTTTGGTGGATGTGGATGCAACGCCAGTGATTGATGGCGAGCGTTTGTATGCGATTGGCTATAATGGGAACTTGGTTTCCATCGATTTGCGTACGGGCCAAGCCGCATGGAAACGCAGCTACTCGTCGGCGACAGACTTTGCTATTGAAGGTAACCAACTGTTCTTGATCACCGATCAGGATCATGTGGTGGCTGTGGATATGCGCAGTGGGACAGAGCTGTGGGCCAACAAATTGTTGGAATACCGTCGTCTGAGTGCGCCGTCTATCATCAACGGCTATGTGGTTGTTGGGGATGATGAAGGTTATCTGCATTGGCTTGACCCGTATAGCGGTGACTTTGTCGCGCAGCAAGATATCGGTGGGGGCGGCATTGCAGTCCCTCCGTTGGTGGTTGGCGATGGCTATGTCGTGATCACGCGTGATGGCTCGATTAACAAAATGCAAATGCCGTAATTTGTCGGTATAATACGCACCGTTCTAATTTGTCGGCTCCTGCTGTAAATACAGTCAGGAGCCGTTATTGTTATGTCTATTCGCAATATTATTGTCGGGTGAAGGCCAGAATATTCTATGGCTGGAGGCAAGAATGAATAGAAAATATGTCAGTAAGACTATGAAAAGTATGAGGTACTTATGATTCCTGTTGTTGCCCTAGTTGGGCGCCCAAACGTGGGTAAATCGACGTTATTCAACCGTCTTACCCGTACAAGGGATGCGCTGGTAGCTGATTTTCCTGGCCTAACAAGGGATCGTAAATACGGTAAGGCTGAGCTAGAAGAGCACGAATTCATCGTGATCGATACCGGCGGTATCGACGGTAGCGAAGAAGGCGTGGAAACAAAGATGGCTGAGCAGTCACTGGCCGCGATCGAAGAAGCTGACGTTGTACTGTTTTTGGTGGATGGCCGTGCTGGTCTAACATCATCGGATGTTGCGATTGCTGAACACCTGCGCAGCCGTGAAAAGCCAACCTTCTTGGTGGTTAACAAAATCGACGGTATCGATGCAGACAGTGCGTGTGCCGAGTTCTGGAGCCTGGGTGTGGATGCGATGTACCAAATCGCAGCCTCACAGAACCGTGGTGTGACGGCATTGATGGAACGTGCACTTGCACCGTTCTCTGATGCACTGAACAAAGCGGTTGAAGGTGAAGACGGCGAGATGCAGATCGAAGATCTGACGTCTGTTGAAGACATCGAAAAAGCGAACCTGTCAGAAGCGGATGCAGAAGCGGCGTACAAACGTCTGCAAGAGCAGCCAATTAAACTGGCGATTATCGGTCGTCCGAACGTGGGTAAATCTACGCTAACTAACCGTATCCTCGGTGAAGAGCGTGTGGTGGTTTACGATATGCCGGGCACCACGCGTGACTCTATCTACATTCCGATGGAACGTGATGGTCAAGAGTACGTGTTGATCGATACCGCGGGTATTCGTCGTCGTAAGAACATGCACCAAGCGGTTGAGAAGTTCTCTGTGATTCAAACGCTAAAAGCGGTTGAAGACGCGAACGTGGTACTGCTGATCATTGATGCACGCGAAAACATTTCGGATCAAGACCTTAGCCTATTGGGCTTTGCGTTGAACTCTGGCCGTTCATTGGTGATTGCCGTGAACAAGTGGGATGGTTTGGATAACGACGTGAAAGAGCGTGTGAAATCTGAACTGGATCGTCGTCTAGGTTTCGTCGACTTTGCACGTATCCACTTCATCTCTGCGTTGCACGGTACGGGTGTCGGTCACTTGTACGAATCAGTGAAAGAAGCGTACCAGTCTGCGACTAAGCGTATCAGCACCTCGTTGCTAACGCGTATCATGCAGATGGCGCAAGACGATCACCAGCCACCAATGATCCATGGTCGCCGTGTGAAACTGAAATATGCGCACGCCGGTGGTTATAACCCACCGATCATCGTGGTACACGGTAACCAGGTGAATGAGCTTCCGGGTTCATACAAGCGTTACCTGATGAACTACTACCGTAAGTCTCTGGAAATGATGGGTACACCAATCCGTATTCAGTTCCAGAACAGCGAAAACCCGTTTGAAGCGAAGAAAGAGAAATTGAGTCTTTCTCAATCACGTCAGCGTAAGCGCTTGACGTCAGCGCTAAAAAACCGCGGTAAATAAGCCTGCTGCGGTACTGAAAGACTGAATGAGACGGTGTCCTTAGGGGCGCCGTTTTTTTTGCTTATTTTTTGTCACCTTGTTTATTCACGACGGCCAATTCCCCCCTCCCGACGGATTTCACGCACGTCTTCTTTAAAGTGAGGATCGCCTCGATCAACAAGCTGCTATGCTTGATCGAGTTATTTACGTACTCCGTTATCGTACTATTTTCTGTTGTATGCCACCTGCTGGCGAGCTCGCTAAATAGGCCATCATAATGAATGAGACCCCATCCCATACGCTACGCAATGTTGTCATATTAACGGTTATCGGCCTTTGTTTGGCCGTGGCGGGTTATCTGTATATCCAGCATCAAAAACGCTATCCCAGCACGGAAGATGCCTATGTGCATGCCAATATCATTTATGTCGCTCCGCAAGTGTCGGGCAAAGTGATCGCCACCAATGCCGTGGATTTTCAACCCGTGAGCAAAGGGGATGTGCTGGTACAGTTGGATCCGGCACCTTATCAGGCCAAACTAGACGAAGCCAAAGCGGCTTATGAATTGGCCACCCAAAATAATGCGGCGACCGATGATGCCATTTTAGCGGCCAGTGCCAATGTGCGCAGTGCCATGGCGAAACTGGCCGATGCGCAAAGTACTTACCGGCGTGTGCAGCAACTGGTCACGAAAAAGCTACTGCCACAACAGCAACTGGATGATGCCAAAGCCAACTTGTCCAGTGCAGAAAATGCTGTGGAAGCGGCGCGCGCCAATATGTCGCAGCTGATCACCGCGCAAGGGGCAAAAGGCACGGCGGCACCAGAAGTGAAAAAGGCCGCCGCCGCGCTCAGTAGCGCCAGTTTATCCCTGTCTTACACGAATATTTTTGCCTCGCACGACGGCATGCTGGGGCAACTTCGCGTGCACCCAGGCAGCGTGGTCTCGCCGGGACAAGCGCTTGTCCCATTGGTGGAATCCAACAGTTATTGGGTGCAGGCCAATTTCAAAGAAGCTGAAACCGGCCGGTTGAAAGTGGGAATGGCAGCCACGATAGCGCTTGATTTATACCCGGATGTTGAATTTTCTGGGGTGATTGAATCGATATCACCGGCCAGCGGTTCGTCGTTTTCGTTGTTACCGCCAGAGAATGCGACCGGTAACTGGGTGAAAGTCCCCCAACGTTTTCCGGTATTGATCCGCTTAGACAACCCCGGCCAACAAGCTGAACATCCCTTGCGGGTCGGTGCCAGCAGTACGGTCACCATTGATACCCGTAAACCGCTGCAGTCGGTCACGCCTGCCAGAGTGGCGCCGTTGGAACAGGGCACCCCATGAGTGAGGCTACGCCGACGGTAACGGATCCCCCCGCACCTCAACAAGCCCCCGTCAGTGCGGGAAACCGTACCTTGATCACCTTCGCCGTGATGCTGTCTGCCATCATGGTGCTGCTAGACATGACCATCGCCAATGTGGCTTTGCCACACATGATGGGTGCGTTGGGGGTCACGTCTGAGCAAGTCACCTGGGTGCTGACGTCCTATTCCATGGCCGAGGCTATTTTTATTCCGTTGGCGAGCTATCTCTCACTTAAAGTGGGGATCCGCAAGTTGCTGCTGATCTCCGTGTCGGGGTTTATTCTCAGCTCAGCCTTGTGCGGCCAAGCGGATTCACTGACCGAGATGGTGACATTTCGGATTATACAGGGGGCGTTCGGGGCGGCAGTGATCCCATTGTCACAGTCCATCATGGTGCAGATCTATCCGGCAGAAGAGCGCGGTAAAGCCATGGCACTGTTCAGTGTCGGGATTTTACTCGGCCCGATTCTGGGCCCAACGCTGGGAGGGATCATCACCGAAAACATGGATTGGCGGTGGATTTTCTATGTCAATTTACCCGTCGGCTTGTTCTGTTTGACGCTGCTGTTCCTGTTTGTCCATATTGATGGTCGTGGAGAGAGTAAGGTGGATTGGTTACTTGTCGGTGCCATGGCGCTGGGGATTGGCCTGCTACAAATGGTGCTGGATCGCGGCAATGAAGAAGGGTGGTTTACCTCTAACCTGATTTTATTTGCCACGGTGATCAGCGTGATTGCATTGGTGATTTTTATTACCCGCTCATTTCTGATCAAAGGCGATATCGCCCCGATGTGGTTACTCAAAGATCGTAATCTCGCCATGTCTTGCTTGATGATGGCGGGTTTTTCGATGGGCATGTTTGGGATCACCCAGTTACAGCCGATGATGCTGGAAAAACTGCTCAATTATCCGGTTGAAACGACGGGGTTTGCCATGGCGCCGCGCGGATTAACCTCGGCGGTGGTCTTGTTGGTGATTGCCCGCTTTATTGACCGGCTTGATGCCAGAATGTTGATCGCGATTGGTCTGCTGTTGAATGCACTCGGTACGTATTACATGACCCAGTATTCGGCTGAGATCAATATGTACTGGGTGTTGGTGCCGAGCATGATTCAAGGGGCGGGGATGGGGTTGGTGTTTGCGCCGCTCAGTCAACTAGCGTATGCCACGTTACCGAAAGAATATACCGTGGGAGGCGCAGTGGTGTACAACCTGTGCCGTACTATTGGGGGATCGTTTGGTATTTCTATTGTAAACACCTATTTCAGCCGGGCAGAGCAGCGAGAATGGCATGCGTTGGGCGGTGATCTCTCACTGATGAATCCGGCATTGCAACAGGCGGCCCAAACGCAAGGCGTTGCCGTGACGGATCCGTCTTTCCTCGCGCAAATTCAAGCCCTACTGTTGCAACAGTCCACCTTGTTGGCGTTTGTCTATACCTTTGGCTTCTTGTTATTTTCCTACCTCAGCCTGATCCCTCTGCTGCTCTTTTTCAAGAAAAAAGCCCCCTAATTGTGCTTTTTTACCGTGATCCTCTCTGTCTGTTAGAGGGGTGAGGCACGGACACCATCGACGTTCTTATTCGTTTTAGAGGCGTGTTTTTCTGTGTAATTTAGACCGAACTCAATTTTATATAATATCGGATCTATACGTTGAGTACGGAATTTGTCAAAATTAAATATCGTTTAAAATCCAAATACAGAATATGTAACTTATGCTTTCGGGAAGTGTATTGATAAATGTTCTTTTGAAACCGGTTCGCTGATCACATAGCCTTTTCACGTTGATCAACGGATCCTGGGTTGATCAACACCGTGCTTAATCATGGGTGATTTGTTAAGGATTTAATCGGGATCAAAGGCGGGTGTGGGCAGTATCGAGTAAGATATTGTCAATAAGACCAGTACATTAAGGAAAAGCCATGAACCAGAACGTGTGCCCGCACTGCAGTAGTGAACTGAGTTGGAAAGACGATCAGTATTACTGCGATTTTTGTCAGCAGGCAATGAACAAAAAAGCGTTATGCCCTGATTGCCAAGGGGGAATGGAAAAGCTGCAAGCCTGTGGGTCAGCCAGTTACTTCTGCCACCACTGCAATGAGCTGAAGTCGAAAAGCCGGATTCAATTTCAGTTTGAACCGATAGATTGAACGCGATATCGAACAGTCAGTGATTGACGTGTCAGATGAAATGAAAACGTCGCGCCGTATCGATGAGAGTCGATTCGGGGGCGACGTTTTTGTATGAGTGAGGCCGTAGTCTGGTCGTTACTCGCTGACCACGGACTGGATTTCACCGTCAGCCAAGCTGGTCCGAATGGTGTCGCCAGCTTTGACTTGATCTCGGTGACGGATCACCTTGCCGTTTTGATCGCGGGTGATCGAGTACCCGCGCCCGAGCGTGGCCAGCGGACTCACCGCATCCAATTTTTCTGCCGCCATGGCCAGTCTGTGCTGGGTTTGCAGTAAGTGGCGATCCATCGCGTCGAGCAACTGGTGCTTACGGTGGGCCAATTGATTCTGTTGCGTCTGAATGTTTTTTGCCGGCGAGTGCAAAGCCAGCTTATATTGCTGACGCTCTAGGTGTTGCTGGTGGCGAGCTAAACGACGTTGCATGGCTTGCAGTAAGCGAGCATCGAGTTCATCCAACTGCTGCTGCTGTTGGTTCAGGCGTACCTGCGGATGTTGCTTATCCAGGCGATGCTGCAACTGTACCGTCGTCGCATGGCGCTGCGAGAGAAAATGGCGCATCGCATGACGAAGTTGTTGTTTACGTTGGTTGATCGCTTGTGTCTGGTGGGTCATGTCGCGACTGATCAACTCAGCGGCGGCAGACGGTGTCGGCGCGCGGACATCCGCGACAAAATCGGCAATGGTCACGTCTACTTCATGGCCGACAGCACTGACGATCGGGATCTGACTGGCGGCAATGGTGCGCGCCACAATCTCTTCGTTAAAGGCCCACAAATCTTCCAATGAGCCGCCGCCGCGACCTACAATCAGCACGTCACATTCCTGACGGGCGTTGGCTCGGCCAATGGCTTGTGCAATTGAAATCGCCGCACCGTCGCCTTGTACCATGGTCGGGTAGATCACCACTGGCAGACTCGGATCACGACGCTTAAGCACGTTCAGAATATCGTATAACGCGGCGCCAGTCTTCGAGGTCACAATGCCGACGCGCAGTGGCTGTTCAGGGAGCGGTTGCTTAAGCGATTGGGCAAACAAGCCGTCGGCGGCCATGGACATTTTGAGTTGTTCAAATTGCTGCTGTAGACGGCCATCGCCTTCGGGCTGCATGCTTTCGATGATCAGTTGGTAATCACCGCGCGGTTCGTACAGTGACAAACGCGCTTTCACCAGTACTTGATTGCCGTTCGCTGGTCTGAAGGTCACATTGCGGTTACTGCCTTTGAACATGGCACATTTCACCTGTGCCCGTGAATCTTTCAGAGTGAAGTACCAATGGCCGGAGACAGGTATCGACAGGTTAGACAGTTCACCGATCAGCCACACGACCCCCATTTCATTTTCGAGGATCAGCCGTACCTGAGCATTCAGGCTGGAAACGGTATAGATACGATCGTTAGATTGGGTCTGTTGAGCGAATAGCGTCACGAGACTAGGTACCTGCTTTGAAAGGGGGAGGTGTGCGATTTTGCAGCAATAGGGAAGGAATGTCGCCATACCAAGGCAGTTTTTGGACAGATCTTGGTCATAATGCGCGGACCGCAGCACCGGAAACTTAACCGAAATATACTACACATCAAGCGAAATTTGTCAATTAAAAAAATAAAAAAAATACTAGCCAATCGATTGCTCCCTACGTATAATTCTTTCGCAATATTTTATCCTTCTTTAAACCACTACTTGGTGTGAGATATTGCAATGTTACGAATCAAACAAGAAGCTTTGACTTTCGATGATGTCCTACTAGTCCCTGCCCATTCAACCGTACTGCCTAACACTGCCGATCTGCGCACCCGTCTGACGAAAGACATTACGCTAAACATCCCAATGGTGTCAGCGTCAATGGATACCGTGACAGAAGGTCGCCTTGCTATCGCCCTTGCACAAGAAGGCGGTATTGGCTTCATCCACAAAAACATGTCTATCGAACAACAAGCGAACGAAGTGCGCATGGTGAAAAAGTTCGAAGCGGGCGTGGTATCTGAACCTGTAACGGTAAAGCCTTACAACACGATTGAAGATGTAAAACGCCTCACGTTTGAAAACGGTTTTGCGGGCTACCCGGTTGTGTCTGACAACAACGAGCTTGTGGGTATTATCACAGGCCGTGATGTTCGCTTCGTGACAGACCTTTCTCAGAAAGTAGAACAAGTGATGACGCCAAAAGATAAATTGGCCTCAGCCAAAGAAGGCGCATCACGTGAAGAAGTTGAAGCCATCATGCAAGAGCACCGCGTAGAAAAAGTGCTGTTGGTGAACGACGACTTCCAACTTCGCGGCATGATCACCGCAAAAGACTTCCAAAAAGCAGAACGTAAACCAAATGCCTGTAAAGATGACCGTGGTCGTCTACGTGTGGGCGCTGCTGTCGGTGCGGGCGCAGGTAACGAAGAGCGCGTTGCTGCGCTGGTTGAAGCCGGTGTTGACGTGCTGCTTATCGACTCTTCTCATGGCCATTCTGAAGGTGTGCTACAACGCATTCGTGAAACCCGCGCGGCTTTCCCTGATCTACCGATCGTCGGTGGGAACGTGGCAACCGCTGAAGGTGCACGTGCCCTGATTGACGCGGGCGTAAGCACGGTGAAAGTGGGTATCGGCCCGGGTTCTATCTGTACGACACGTATCGTTACCGGTGTGGGTGTCCCTCAGGTAACAGCGATTGCAGAAGCGGCAGCCGTTGCTAACGAGTTCGGTATTCCTGTGATTGCCGATGGCGGTATCCGCTACTCTGGCGACATGTGTAAAGCCATTGCTGCCGGTGCCTCTTGCGTGATGGTTGGCTCTATGTTTGCAGGTACGGAAGAAGCGCCGGGTGAAGTCGAACTGTACCAAGGTCGTGCGTACAAGTCTTACCGTGGTATGGGCTCATTGGGTGCGATGTCTAAAGGCTCTTCTGACCGTTACTTCCAAACGGACAATGCGGCAGACAAACTGGTACCAGAAGGTATCGAAGGCCGCGTGGCTTATAAAGGTCTGATGAAAGAGATCGTGCACCAGCAGATGGGTGGCTTGCGTTCAAGCATGGGCCTAACCGGTTCTGCAACGATTGAAGATTTACGTACGAAAGCTGAATTTGTACGTATTACAGGTGCAGGCATGAGCGAGTCACACGTACACGATGTGACGATCACAAAAGAAGCGCCTAACTACCGTATGGGTTAATTTTCGACAGTCACTCACGAGACTGACGAAAACGTTTGCCTAAGCGGAAAACTTGTATAAGATCGGGGGCGTTTTAGTCGCCCCCCTCATTTCAATGATTTTTGAGAAAGTTCGATAATGACCACGACCACAAATATTCATGAACAACGTATTCTTATCCTAGATTTTGGTTCTCAGTACACGCAGCTGATTGCGCGTCGTATTCGTGAGATCGGTGTCTACTGTGAGCTTTGGAGCTGGGATGTGGATGAAGCGGATATCCGTGATTTCAATCCAAACGGTATTATCCTTTCAGGTGGTCCAGAAAGTGTGACAGAAGCCGGTTCACCGCGTGCACCACAGTATGTGTTTGAAGCGGGTGTTCCTGTCTTTGGTGTGTGCTACGGCATGCAGACCATGGCTGAGCAACTTGGCGGTAAAGTTGCCGGTTCAACTGAGCGTGAGTTTGGTTACGCACAAGTGAAAGTGGTTGAGCCAACGTCTTTCTTTGAAAACATTGAAGATGCAATCACCGAAGACGGCATCGCGATGCTGGATGTATGGATGAGCCACGGTGACAAAGTGGTTGAAATCCCTTCAGACTTCGTGAAAGTGGCAGAGACAGAAACCTGTCCTTACGCAGCGATGGCGAATGAAGAAAAGCGCTTCTACGGCGTCCAGTTCCACCCAGAAGTGACGCATACTCGCCAGGGTATGCGTATTATTGAAAACTTCGTATTGAACATCTGTGGCTGTGAAAAGCTATGGACGTCTGCCAACATCATTGAAGACGCCGTGGCGCGTATCAAAGAACAAGTGGGCGATGATGAAGTGATCCTTGGCCTGTCAGGCGGCGTGGATTCTTCTGTTGTTGCCATGTTGCTTCACCGTGCGATTGGCGACAAGCTAACGTGTGTATTCGTGGACAACGGTCTGCTACGTCTGAATGAAGGCGAGCAGGTGATGGACATGTTTGGTGATCACTTCGGTCTGAACATCGTTCACGTGAAAGCAGAAGATCGTTTCCTTTCTGCGCTAGCGGGCGTTGATGAGCCAGAAGCGAAGCGTAAGATCATTGGTCACGTCTTCGTTGATATCTTTGATGAAGAATCGAAGAAACTATCAAACGCGAAATGGTTGGCACAAGGTACGATCTACCCAGATGTGATCGAATCAGCGGCATCGAAAACCGGTAAAGCGCACGTGATCAAGTCTCACCATAACGTAGGCGGCTTGCCAGACGATATGGAAATGGGTTTGGTTGAACCATTGCGCGAACTGTTCAAAGATGAAGTGCGTAAGATTGGCCTTGAACTTGGCTTGCCTTACAACATGCTTTACCGCCACCCGTTCCCAGGTCCAGGCCTAGGTGTACGTGTACTGGGTGAAGTGAAAAAAGAATACTGTGATTTGCTACGTCGTGCCGATGCTATCTTCATTGAAGAGCTGCACAAAGCGGATCTTTACAACAAAGTTTCACAAGCATTTACCGTGTTCCTGCCAGTACGTTCAGTGGGCGTAATGGGCGATGGCCGTAAGTACGATTGGGTTGTCTCGCTACGCGCGGTAGAAACCATTGACTTCATGACCGCGCATTGGGCACACCTGCCTTACGAATTCTTGGGCAAGGTATCTAACCGCATTATCAACGAAGTAGATGGCATTTCTCGCGTGGTATACGACGTGTCAGGTAAGCCGCCTGCAACGATTGAGTGGGAATAATCTCAACAGCATAATCTTCTGTTAACAGACTGAACAAGGCGCCCGAGGGCGCCTTTTTTTTCGGCTACACTGTAGTAATCCTTGGGGGTGTGGGTGTTCGTTTTTTAGCATAATTGTCTGATGATTGGCTGCGTTGTCTTTGTATTGGCTGATTTTTGTGCGCGCTGCTGATATTTCATAGCTGTTATTGCGAATTGGTAAAAAGGTTTGTCTTTTGTTGGTTTGATGTTTCGTATTAATATTTACTTACAATATCTAGTGGTGCTTTTTTGTTATTAGTTAGAGGATCGTGCGTTTTTTGTTGTTCTTTTCATTACAATCTTTGCAAGTTTTTCTGTTTGTGAAAAATTGGATTGACTGGCGATAAAAGCAAAATAATACGCCGCAAATTGACAACATCACTAATCACCATGGAGTTCCCATGAGTAAGCAAGCTATAAATAAAGCGCCGGACACACCGCCGAGCGCAATGGATAAATTTCTAAACGCGATCGAACGTGCAGGTAATAAAATTCCCGATCCTGCATTACTGTTTTTCTGGGGTCTAATCATTGTTTGGGGCTTGTCGGCACTTTTCTCTCAGTTTGAGTTTGAACTGATCCACCCTGTTACCGGCACCGCAATCGAAGTTAAGAACCTGCTAACCGGTCAGTCATTGGCTGAATTCCTGGCTGGCATGGTGAAAACCTTCACTGGCTTTGCACCACTAGGTATCGTATTAGTTGCGATGCTCGGTGTTGGTGTGGCTGAAGCGTCAGGCTTCATCAACACCGGCCTGAAAAAAATGCTTAACGTCACACCAGCAAAACTGCTGACGCCGATGCTGATCCTTGTGGCTATCGTGTCACATACCGCAGCAGATGCCGGTTACGTACTGGTTATTCCACTGGGTGGTATCATCTTCCACGCCGCGGGTCGTCACCCTCTTGCCGGTATCGCGGCAGCGTTCGCCGGTGTATCTGGCGGTTTCTCTGCGAACTTTATCCCATCAGGTATCGATCCACTGTTGGCGGGCTTTACGGAGTCTGCCGCTCAGATCTTGGATAAAGACTACGTGGTTAACCCATTGTCTAATCTGTTCTTTACCGGTTTCTCTTCACTGCTTGTGATTTGTGTCGGTTGGTATGTGACTGAAAAGATCATCGAACCACGTTTGAAGAACGTGCCGATTGATGAAGACGCAGAAGAAGCACCAGATCTAGCATCGTTCACTGCCATTGAATCTAAAGCGTTCAACCGTGCGGGTATCGCGATGCTACTGGGTATCTTCGCGTTGGTTGCAGCGGTTTACCCTGAAACATCACCTTTGCGTTCGCCAGAAGGTCAGGTGACGGCGTTTACTGCGCCATTGATGCAGTCAATCGTACCGTTGATCTTCATTCTGTTCGTGATCCCGGGTGTGATCTACGGCCGCGTAGCGGGCACATTCAAGCAAAGCTCTGACATCATCAAAGCGATGTCAGCGACCATGGGTACCATGGGTGGCTATATCGTGATGTCGTTCTTCTGTGCGCAGTTCTTGGCAGCATTTACCCAGTCTAACTTGGGTACGCTGTTGGCACTGTCGGGTGCCGATTTGCTAAAAGCGATGAACCTGCCAGGTCAGATCACTATCGTGGGTATGATTTTGCTAACGGCAACGGTTAACCTATTGATTGGTTCTTCTTCTGCGAAGTGGGCACTGATTGGTCCTATCTTCGTACCAATGCTAATGGCGGTGGGTATCTCACCTGAATTGACGCAGGCGGCTTACCGTGTGGGTGACTCGGTGTCTAACATCGTATCGCCACTGATGGTGTTCTTCCCACTGGTTGTGGTTTACACCCAGCGTTACGTGAAGAGCTCTGGTATCGGTACCCTTGCATCCATGATGATGCCGTACTCGATTTCTCTGCTTATCTGCTGGACGGCGTTCCTATTGCTTTACTGGACAATCGGTATTCCTCTAGGTATTAGCGCACCGTACACCTACAGCATGTAATTTCGCTGATAGAAACAGAAAGCCCGCCAAATTGGCGGGCTTTTTTTATGTGCTTACAACTGTGATTGCGTCATCACGCGTGGCTTTTTAGGCCAAGTGTTGCGCGTGGAAACGCAGGTGATCATCAATGAAGCTCGATATGAAGTAATAGCTGTGATCAAACCCTTCTTGCATACGCAGCTCTAGTGGGTAATCGACCGCTTCCGCCGCCGCTTGCAACATTTCTGGCTTGAGCTGCTCCACCAAGAAATTGTCTTGATCGCCTTGATCCACCAACGCCGGTACCGGTTGTTGGTTTGTGCGCATCAACTCGCTGCTGTCATACGCTTGCCACGCGGCTTTGTCTTTTCCTAAGTAGCCAGTAAACGCTTTCTGTCCCCATGGGCAGTTCATCGGGTTACTGATTGGGCTAAACGCAGACACCGAGCAGTAACGCGCAGGATTACGCAGCGCAATCATCAACGCGCCGTGGCCGCCCATTGAGTGGCCGCTGATTGCGCGTTTGTCATTGACCGGGAAGTGCGCTTCAATCAAGGCGGGTAGCTCATTGACCACATAATCATACATGCGGTAGTGGCGGTTCCAAGGGGCTTGGGTTGCATTGACATAGAAACCGGCACCCAGTCCGAAATCGTACGCGCCATCAGGATCATCGGCCACGTCTTCACCACGCGGGCTGGTGTCAGGGGCAACAATCGCGATACCTAACTCTGCGGCCATGCGCTGGGCACCGGCTTTTTGCATGAAGTTTTCATCGGTGCATGTCAGGCCTGATAACCAGTAAAGGACAGGGACTTTTTCACCTTGAGCGATCTGCGGTGGCAGGTAGATTGCAAAGCGCATGTCACAACCCAAAGTCGCTGAGTGATGGGTATATTGTTTGTGCCAGCCACCAAAACTTTTGTTCCAGCTTACGTTATCAATCGTCATGTCGGTTCTCGTCAGCAAAGAGGCTGGACACACACGTGTCCAGCGTGGAAAGATTACTTGTTGTAGTGGATCACGGTACGAATGCTCTTGCCTTCGTGCATGAGGTCAAACGCGTCGTTAATGCTTTCCAGACCCATGGTGTGGGTAATGAAGTCATCCAGTTTGAATTCGCCCGCCATGTAGCGTTCTACGATTTCTGGTAGTTCAGAGCGGCCTTTTACGCCACCGAACGCAGAGCCACGCCATACACGGCCGGTTACCAACTGGAACGGACGGGTTGAAATTTCTTGGCCAGCACCGGCCACACCGATGATCACCGATTCCCCCCAGCCTTTGTGGCAGCACTCAAGGGCTGAGCGCATCACGTTGACGTTACCGATACATTCAAACGAGAAATCCACGCCGCCATCGGTCATTTCCACGATCACGTCCTGAATCGGCTTGTCGAACGTCATTGGGTTGATGCAGTCAGTCGCCCCCAACTCTTTCGCCAATTCAAATTTGCTTTCATTTATATCGACACCAATGATGCGGCTTGCGCCAGACATGGCAGCGCCAATAATCGCTGACAGGCCAATGCCGCCCAGACCAAAGATAGCCACTGTATCGCCTTTTTGTACTTTGGCAGTTTTCAGTACCGCACCCATACCCGTGGTCACGCCACAGCCCAATAGGCAGACTTCTTCCAGCGGGGCGTCTTTGTTCACTTTTGCCAGTGAAATTTCAGGCAGTACGGTGTACTCAGAGAACGTTGAACAGCCCATGTAGTGGTAAATCGGCTGGCCGTCTTTGTAGAACCGGGTGGTGCCGTCTGGCATTAAACCTTTACCTTGAGTTTCGCGGATTTTCTGGCACAGGTTGGTTTTACCTGACTTGCAGTATTTACACTCGCCACATTCTGGGGTGTAAAGGGGGATAACGTGATCGCCCACTTCGACACTGGTAACGCCTTCACCAATCATTTCAACGATACCGCCGCCTTCGTGGCCAAGAATCGCGGGGAAGATCCCTTCTGGATCATCACCAGACAGGGTAAACGCATCGGTATGGCAGACACCGGTGGCCACAATGCGGACCAACACTTCGCCTTTTCTTGGCAGCATGACATCTACTTCTTCAACAGACAGTGGTTGGTTTGGACCCCTGGCAATCGCCGCTTTTGATTTGATGAACTTATCAGACATTATTGTTATCTCTGCTATTGAGTGGGGTTGCCCCCAGCATGGTTGCCGACTGTCGCTTTAACAGTAGGTGAGAATACGTACGCTGGCAGCCAGAATCTGAAGGGCGCCATGTCGTTTTGATGGGTGTAGTATATTTGTTTCCCTAAAAATGATAATTCCCCTAGAATGCAAATAACTTTTACCAAATAGTAATAATGGTGTGTCATGTTTTTGTGGGAAGGGGTCAGTGAGTTTGTGGCCGTGGCTGAAGCGGAAAGTTTTACCGCGGCGGCGAAGCAGTTAGGGATCTCGACGGCGCAGGTCAGCCGTCAAGTCAGTGCGTTGGAAAATCGCCTCAATACCAAGTTGTTCTATCGCACCACGCGAAAAGTCGCGGTCACGGAAGAAGGCGGCATTTATTACCGCCATTGCCGCCAGTTACTGGATGGGTTAGCGGAAGCAGAACGTGCGATCAGTGATCGCCGAGGGACACCTCAGGGTAGCCTGAAGCTGACGGCCCCCGTGATGTACGGTGAACAATATGTGATGCCATTGATCAATGACTTCATTTTGCAGTACCCCGAACTGGACGTGGTGATGGAATTGAACAACCAGACCGTGGATTTGGTGGAAGGCGGCTTCGATTTGGCGATCCGTCTTGGGCGTTTAACCAACTCGACCATGATGGCGAAGAAGCTGACGACACGCGTGCAGTATGTGTGTGCTGCACCGAGTTATTTGGAAAAATACGGCCTGCCGCATTCCTTGTCGGAGCTGCGCCACCATAATTGCTTAGTGGGCAACTTTGATCACTGGCGTTTTCTGGAGGCCGGCCGTGAGCGCAGTGTGCGTGTCTCGGGTTCGCTACGGTGCAGCAGTGGTTACGCGTTGCGTGATGCCGCCTTGAAAGGCATCGGGGTGGTACAGTTGCCGGATTATTACGTGGCCGACGATCTGGCCAGTGGGGCACTGATCTCGATCCTTGAGCATCTGCAAGAGCCCGAAGAAGGGATCTGGGCGCTGTATCCGCATAACCGCCATTTGTCACCGAAAGTCCGCTTATTGGTGGATTTTTTGGCCGAAAAACTGCCAAACCAATCGTCGCTCACTACGCGCTAAGGTGGTCCACCCCCTTTGACAATATACCCAAGCAACTTGCCGTGACTTGGGTATAATTAGCGCCCGAATTTATCCCGAAGAAGAAAAGAGATCCCATGACCGATTTAACCCCACCGTTGACCGATGAGGATTACATGCGCCGTGCCATCGAACTGGCCGCCCGTGCTGAAGCCGAAGGGGAAGTACCGGTGGGGGCGGTGATCGTGCATGAAGGGCGTGTGATTGGGGAAGGATGGAACCGTTCTATTAACCAGCATGACGCGACCGCCCATGCGGAAATCATGGCATTACGTCAGGCCGGACAGGTGTTGCAAAACTACCGCCTGCTGGATGCGACCTTGTATGTCACGCTCGAGCCCTGCCCGATGTGTGCTGGGGCAATGGTGCACAGCCGAGTGGGTAAGGTGGTGTTTGGTGCGCATGATCTGAAAACCGGCGCCGCGGGCAGTATCATGAACTTGTTGAGCTATGAGCAGGTTAATCATCACGTGCAAATGGCATCGGGTGTGTTGGCGGAAGAATGCCGTGCACAGTTGCAGGCTTTTTTTAAACGCCGCCGGGCAGAAAAGAAGGCAGAGAAAAAGGCGCGCCAGCAAGCGCAGGCTATGAATGGTAATCCTACGGACAGCCACGGCGAGTAAGCCCTCGTGGTGCGAATACAAGCACAAAGGTCATCACAAAGATAAATACAAACACAAAGGGCGCATTCTCATGCGCCCTTTGTGTTTTTCTGTTCAGTATTAGTGGCTGCATGCCACCAGATAGCTGCGTTGGCGCCAAAGCACTTTTTTACGGATGTTGGCATGAAGGCGTTTACGGCGTGTGGCCGTTGTTGTCGTCATCCGTTTGTGTGTATTGAGTTTCGAACGTCGCATGGCGTGTATTTTTCTTCGCTGAGCACAGAGGAACGCTGACGGAATGTTGAGAACGAGACATCAGCAATATAGCGTACAGTATCTCTTATTCTGCGTGAGGGGACGGCGATAGTGATCACGAATCATTATTAACACCGTTATTAATTGAGCGTAGGTGTCTGAAATTTTGTGTTTTTATGAAGAAAGCACACAGCCAGCGAGAGGCTGGCTGTGTGGGTTAAAGAAGGGCGGGTGATCAGTTACTGACGGTTTTTGCGGGAGAGGCGGCAGGCAGCGTTGTGCTGCTTGCTTTGTCTTGTGCGTCACTGGCGTCGTCAGTCGCTTTCTCTGTGTCCTCGTTTGTTACGTTACTGTCGGCATCGGCCGTCAGTGTCGGCTGCGCTGCAGAGAGCACGGCTGGTGGTGGGGTAATGGTGTGTAAGCCATCCACCAATTCCACATCGTCTTGCTGTGGTTGCTGACTGTGTGTTTGCTCGTAGCCGATAATGCTCTGGTAGTAGCGACGAATATTCTCAACGTAGTTGAGTGCTTCATCACCTCGGGCATAACCGTAGCGGGTGTGTTGGTAATATTTACGCTGACGCAGTAGCGGCAGACGTTGTTTCACATCGCTCCACGCATCCGGGTTACCGCCTTGTGATTTGGTCAGGCGACGGGCATCCATCAAGTGACCAAAGCCGACGTTGTAAGAGGCCAAAGCAAACCACACTTTCTCATGGTCTTCCACACTGTCAGGAATACGGTTGATCATCTTACGCAGGTACTCTGAGCCCCCACGGATGCTCTGCTCCGGATCTAAACGGTTCTTCACCCCGACCGATTTTGCTGTCGGCAGGGTTAGCATCATCATGCCACGCACACCGGTCGGTGAAACGGCTTTCGGATTCCAATGCGATTCTTGATAAGACAGGGCGGCGATCAAACGCCAGTCGAACTCGTTGGCATACTTCTTAAACAGGGTTTCCCATTTTGGCAGTTTCCCTTCAATGGCACGCAAGAAGGCACGGGTGTCTACGTAGTCAAATTTGTCGACATGGCCGAAGTATTTCTCTTCCAGCTTGGCCAGCTCGCCGCTTTGTTGGATCTCACCAAAAAATTCAATGATCAGCGCATACAGGCTGTCATCGCTATTCTGGTTCACAAACCACGCAATGGGCTCGTCTTCGGTTAGCTCCAGCGCGGTGGTGATATCTGGGTGGATACGTTGATTCAGAGCAATCTCCACCGAATCCGCCATGGTGTAATCCAACTCGCCGTCAGCCACTTTACGCAGCAGCTCATCGCTGTCGGTTTCTTCTACCGTGGTCCACACCACGTTCGGGTGAGTCTTTTGCAGCGCAATCAGGGTTTTCTCATGGCTGGACCCTTTAACGACCGTTAAGGTACCTTTACTGCCATCAAGATCATCAATGTCGCGCGGGCGCCATTGGCCTTTTTTATACACCACTTTTTGGCTGGCGTAGTAATACGCCGGGGCGGCGCGAAATGCTGCCAGACGATCGGTGGTCATGGTCAGGCCTGAGGCCAGAATATCGACGTCATTACGTTGCAGGCTGGGGAACATGCCAGAAAGTGTAAACATGGTTTTCATTTCCAGTTTCACTCCCAGCTTGTCAGCGAATCGCTGGGCCAGTTCATAGTCCAATCCGGTCGGGCCTTCGCTGCCAATATAATAGGACAGTTGGTTATTCAGGGTACCGACCCGGAGCACGCCATCCTCTCGAATACGTTCGAGATCAGTGCGTGGCGCTTCCTGCCAACAGCCGTTCAGGAAGAACAGGCTTAGCACTAACGCAAAGATATGCCGGAAAGTGTGATGCTGACGAATTTTGCTCAACAAAGTATGCTCTTGATTATAGTAGGGGGTTCTTTATACCAAACGTGAGCCTTTACGCAAAGTTATCAGCAATGACTTCGTATACCGTGATGTGTGAAGAAAGGGACGCTTAGGGCTGAAAGCCGCGGGGATAGCGGGTGTTTTGTCAGGTTTACCGACAGGAATAAAAAAAATAACGCAAACGGTTGCGTCAAGAGTTACGTCACAAAAAAATTTCCTTTATACTATGCCACATCAAGAGTGCCTCGCCTCGGAAACTTCTGGGAAACGAGGTGACATTGACGTAATCATTCTCGTTATTGACGAGGAGATTAGGCCAATATCACCTTCATTCAACTGCTAATCGAGAGACGTACGCACATGGAAAT
Organism: Photobacterium japonica; assembly: GCF_050337005.1. NCBI lineage: Bacteria > Pseudomonadati > Pseudomonadota > Gammaproteobacteria > Vibrionales > Vibrionaceae > Photobacterium > Photobacterium japonica. The sequence continues at coordinate 29,524 of NZ_JAKJSN010000012.1, forward strand.
TTTGCGTGGTTCACCCGCACTGTCTGAGTTTCGCATTAATAAGCTGCTAGAACGCTGCCGCGAATTGGAACTGCCTGTGTCAGGCATTTATGCAGAGTTCATGCACTTTGCTGATCTGTCTGCGCCGCTAGACGCGGAAGAGCAGGGCAAGCTTGCTAGCCTGCTGACTTACGGCCCTACGATTGCAGAGCATGAGCCATCAGGGCTCTTGCTACTGGTCACCCCTCGTCCGGGAACGATCTCTCCTTGGTCTTCAAAATCGACCGATATTGCCCATAACTGTGCCTTGTCACAGGTTCAACGTCTTGAGCGCGGTACGGCGTACTACGTGGATGTCGCTTCTCCGTTATCTGACGACCAATTGATTGCCCTGAAAGGCCTGCTGCACGATCGCATGATGGAAGTGGTGTTCACTGAACTCGATCACGCCCAAGCGTTGTTCCGCAAAGCAGAACCGGCACCGGTACAGAGTGTGGATATCCTTACCGGCGGTCGTGAAGCGCTTGAAAACGCAAACGTTACCCTGGGTTTGGCGTTAGCCGATGACGAAATTGATTATCTGGTTGAAAGCTTCACCAAGCTAGGGCGTAACCCGCACGACATCGAACTGATGATGTTTGCGCAGGCAAACTCTGAGCATTGCCGCCACAAGATCTTCAACGCTGATTGGACGATTGACGGCGTGGTGCAGGAAAAATCCCTGTTCAAGATGATCAAAAACACCTTTGAAAAGAACAGTGAATACGTCCTTTCTGCTTACAAAGATAACGCTGCTGTGATGGAAGGTTCTCACGTTGGTCGCTTCTTCCCGGATCCAGACTCACGTCAGTACACTTATCACCAAGAAGACACCCACATTCTGATGAAGGTGGAAACCCATAACCACCCAACGGCAATTTCGCCGTGGCCGGGTGCTTCGACCGGTTCAGGCGGTGAGATCCGTGATGAAGGCGCCACCGGTATTGGCGGCAAGCCAAAAGCGGGCTTGGTGGGTTTTAGCGTGTCTAACTTGCGTGTTCCGGGTTTTGAGCAGCCATGGGAAAGCGATTTCGGTAAGCCTGATCGCATCGTGAATGCGCTCGATATCATGTTGGAAGGCCCGCTAGGCGGCGCTGCGTTTAATAACGAATTTGGTCGTCCTAACCTATTGGGTTACTTCCGTACTTACGAAGAAAAAGTCAGCTCGCATAACGGCGAAGAGATCCGTGGTTACCACAAGCCAATCATGATTGCGGGTGGCTTGGGTAACATCCGTGCTGATCACGTTCAGAAAAAAGAAATTCCGGTCGGCGCCAAGCTGATTGTACTGGGTGGCCCAGCCATGAACATCGGTCTGGGTGGCGGTGCCGCTTCTTCGATGGCATCCGGTCAGTCGGCAGAAGATTTGGACTTTGCTTCTGTACAGCGTGAAAACCCAGAGATGGAACGCCGTTGTCAGGAAGTGATCGACCGTTGCTGGCAGATGGGTGACGACAACCCGATTGCCTTCATCCACGATGTGGGTGCGGGCGGTATCTCGAATGCCCTGCCAGAGTTGGTGGACGATGGCGAGCGTGGCGGTAAGTTCCAGCTGCGTGATGTACCGAATGATGAGCCGGGTATGAGCCCGCTTGAAATTTGGTGCAACGAATCACAAGAACGTTACGTGATGGCTGTCGCTGCCGAAAACATGGCGGTGTTTGATGCGATTTGTCAGCGCGAGCGTGCACCGTATGCCGTAGTGGGAGAAGCGACAGAAGAACGTCACCTGACGTTGGAAGACAGCCATTTCGACAATACCCCGATCGACATGCCAATGGACATCTTGCTGGGTAAAGCACCGAAGATGCACCGCGATGTGACCACGCAAGTGGCGCAAGGACAGGCGATTGATCGTACTGACATCGAAATTGAAGCTGCCACTCACCGTATTTTGCGTTTACCTGCGGTAGCAGAGAAAACCTTCTTGATCACCATCGGTGACCGCACGGTTACCGGTTTGGTGGCGCGCGATCAGATGGTCGGTCCTTGGCAGGTGCCAGTGGCAAACTGTGCCGTTACTGCGGCGAGTTACGACACCTACCACGGCGAGTCTATGTCGATGGGTGAACGTACGCCGGTTGCCTTGCTAGACTTTGCGGCCTCAGCCCGTCTTGCGGTTGGTGAAGCCATCACCAACATTGCGTGTTCTGACATCGGTGATTTGAAACGCATTAAGTTATCGGCAAACTGGATGTCACCAGCGGGTCACCCAGGTGAAGATGCAGGCTTGTACGAAGCGGTGAAAGCCGTGGGTGAAGAGCTGTGTCCGGCGCTAGGCTTGACCATTCCGGTGGGTAAAGATTCCATGTCGATGAAGACCCAGTGGGAAGAGAATGGCGAAGAGAAAACCGTGACGTCACCGTTGTCCTTGGTGATCACTGCGTTCGGTCGTGTGGAAGATGTGCGTAAAACCGTCACCCCACAGCTACGCACCGATAAAGGCGATTCGACCCTGCTGTTATTGGACTTGGGTTGCGGCCAGAACCGTTTGGGTGCGACTGCACTGGCACAGGTGTATAAGCAGTTGGGTGACAAGCCTGCGGATGTTGATAGCCCTGAGCTACTGAAAGGCTTCTTCAACGCGGTACAGGCTCTCGTCCGTGATGACAAACTACTGGCATACCATGACCGTGGTGACGGTGGTTTGTACGTGACATTGGCAGAAATGGCGTTTGCGGGTCACGCGGGTGTTGAAGTCGATTTGAACACCACCGAAGGCGATGCGTGTGACGATGTGCTTGCCACGCTGTTCAACGAAGAATTGGGTGCGGTGATTCAGGTTCGCACGGAAGACTTGGATACGGTGCTTTCTGTCTTAGCGGCCAACGGTTTGGATGCATGCAGTCATGTGATTGGTACCGTGATCGATGAAGACGTGGTGCGTATCTGGAATGGTAACGACCGTGTGCTGGAACAAAATCGTACAGAACTGCGTACGATTTGGGCAGAAACGACGTACCAGATGCAAGCGTTGCGTGATAACCCAGCAGGTGCGTTGCAAGAGTTTGACGCGAAGAAAGACAGCCAAGATCCGGGTCTGAATACCGCGCTGAGCTTCGATATTAACGAAGACATTGCCGCACCGTTCATTAACCTTGGCGCGAAACCGCAAATGGCGATCTTGCGTGAGCAAGGCGTTAACTCACACGTTGAGATGGCGGCCGCATTTGACCGTGCAGGCTTTGACGCGAAAGACGTGCACATGAGCGACATTTTGTCTGGCCGTGTGTCGCTAGATGGCTTCAATGGTCTGGTGGCCTGTGGTGGCTTCTCATACGGTGACGTATTGGGTGCCGGTGAAGGCTGGGCGAAGTCGGTGTTGTTTAACAACATCGCTCGCGATCAGTTTGCGCGTTTCTTCCAGAATAACGATACGTTCGCACTGGGTGTGTGTAACGGCTGTCAGATGATGTCGAACCTGCGCGATTTGATCCCTGGTGCCGATTTGTGGCCTCGTTTCGTGCGCAATGAATCGGAGCGTTTTGAAGCGCGCTTCAGCTTGGTCGAAGTGCAGCAGAGTGATTCGTTGTTCTTCAACGGCATGGCCGGTTCGCGTATGCCTATCGCCGTATCGCACGGTGAAGGCCGTGTGGAAGTGCGCAATGGCGACCACTTGGCAGCGATTGAGCAATCAGGCACGGTGGCACTGCGTTATCTGGATAACCGTGGCAATGTTACACAGAATTACCCAGCGAACCCGAACGGCTCCCCGAACGGGATCACCGGTCTGACAACGCAAGACGGTCGTGTGACGATCATGATGCCGCACCCAGAGCGCGTGTTCCGCACCGTGGCGAACTCGTGGCACCCGGATGACTGGAAAGAAGATAGCCCATGGATGCGCATGTTCCGTAACGCGCGCGTTAACATCGGCTAACTGACGCGTCGCTAACGACGGGTTGGCTAGGTAATGAAACCGCTCTTCGGAGCGGTTTTTTTCGTTGATAGCCCGCAAAATAGCAGGTGACATTCCCATTTTTTCTCGAAAACACTCGCCATTCTGATAGGTCTGTGAGTAAGCTACAGGGAGACGGATCACACAGGGGTGTGCCATGATTTTTTTCGACCTAGACAATACATTGCTTGATCATGACGGTGCCGAGCAGGATGCGATCACCGCCTTTGCGGATGTGCACCATGCGATGATCATTGATTGCCCAGACGGTATCGGGCAGGCATGGCGGCACATTACCGATCAGCAACGTGCCCGTTGGCGTGCAGGGGAGCTGAATTTTGAGCAGCTACGTCGCGCACGGATCAGCGCCTTGTTCAAACAGCCTTTAACCGAGGCCCAAGCCGATGCGCTCAGCACCGAGTATTACCGTATTTACCAGCAACACTGGCGTCTGTTTGACGATGTGCTCCCAGCCCTGCACGTATTACGCAACATTGCTCCGCTGGCCATCATTACCAATGGGTTCGCTTTTCAGCAGGAAGCCAAACTCACCACCACACAGATCCGCCCTTATTTTTCACACTTGGTGGCCTCAGAGCATGTAGGGGCCGCTAAACCGGCGCCAGCCATTTTTCAGCATGCCCTACGTCTTTCGCAGAAACCGGCGTCATCATGCTGGTATATCGGTAATCACCCCGTCAATGATGCCCAAGCCGCGGCAAAGCTGGGATTTAAAGCGGTATGGCTCAATCGAGAGGGGCATGATGGTGCGGGTGTGACCCGTGTCGTACGCCGTTTAACCGGTTTTGCCGATATGGTAAAAATGCATTATTAAGGGAACGAATGTCCCAAAATCGGTCTAAAACATTAGAAACAATGTTCAATAGCGGTTGTACTGGTTGCATTAGCCGCATAAAATGCAGGGCTTATTGTGAGAATTATCAGATCCAAACCGCTTTCAAGGAAGAGAGACCAACATGGATGCAAACAGCAGTGCATTGACACTGGCTGCCAAGGGCTTGGCGGCATTAGTCGTGCTATTCCTGATCCGTTATATTGATACCTTCACGACTATTTTTAGTTTTCAGCAAGTGGGGATCGTCCCCAACATCGTTGCTGTGCTAGTATTGGCATCCGGCATCAGTGCCATCATCGGTCTCGGCCAAGGGAACCGTTGGGGCTTCATTCCCCTGTATTTTTTCATTCCCGCCATCACCCTGTTTTTTGGCTACAGCCTGATCCCGTATCTGCCGCACCTTTTTCGGCCTGAATTCCGCCATATCGTTATCATTTTACTCAATAGCACCGTGATGCTCTTTGCCGTTATCCTTCTACTCAAGATGATGGACAACGATGTGATCCTTCCCGCCGAAAAATACTAAACCACGGTCAACAGAACATTCCGCATTTGTTATACTGCCTGCATTAGTAATCAGGCAGTTGACGACCGTCACCCTCAAGGTCTCAACCCATCTCTGCTCAGCAAAGGATGATGAGAATGAAAAAAATTGAAGCCATTATTAAGCCCTTCAAGCTTGATGATGTTCGCGAAGCCCTCGCCGATGTCGGTATCACCGGCATGACCGTCTCAGAAGTGAAAGGTTTCGGTCGCCAAAAAGGCCACACCGAACTCTACCGTGGCGCAGAATACATGGTCGACTTCCTGCCAAAAGTGAAGCTAGAAATTGTCGTGACCGATGACGTCGCCGATCAGTGCGTCGACACCATCGTCGAAACCGCGCAAACCGGTAAAATCGGTGACGGTAAGATCTTCATGTTCGATGTAGAGCGTGTGGTGCGGATCCGGACGGGTGAGGAAGACGAGGACGCTATCTAAAATCCGTTATGGCGTTGCCGTTTCATCCTCTGTCTGTATCGGAAGTACTCATTTATGCGTATAAACTCCGTGCTTCCTCTTTGCCAAAGAACGAAACGGCTTGGCCAGAACGCATTGTCATTGGCATGATAGCGTCGCTATTTCGCGATCAAAAAAGGCTTGCCCATTCGGCAAGCCTTTGTTGTTTTTTTACCTAGTACCTAGTACCTAGTACCTAGTACCTAGTACCTAGTACCTAGTACCTAGTACCTAGTACCTAGTACCTAGTGTTTACGCTTCGGCTTGTTGCGGTTTCACTTCGCCCGAATAACGGCCGGGTTTATGGTTCATCGCCAGTACCAGATTCAATAGAAACGCACCGATCACCGAGTAGAGCAAGGTCATCGGGCTGACTAAGAAGAATGACGCCACCAGAATAGTGATATCAATCCCCATCTGTAACTTACCGGCGGACCAGCCAAACTTTTCTTGTAAGAACAAGACCAGTACATTAAAGCCGCCCAAACTGGTTTTGTGGCGAAACAAAATCAGCATACCTAATCCCATCAATACCCCGCCAATCATGGCGCAGTACAGCGGTTCTAACCGGCTGATCTCCAGCACATGGTGTAGATTATCGGTGATCACCGACACCAGTCCGCCAGAGAGGATGCTGGTAATGGCAAAACTGCGCCCCATGCGAAACCATGCCATGCAATAAAATGGAATATTCATCATGAAGTAGAGTTGGCCAAAAGAGAGATCGATAAATTGGCTGGCCAGCAAAGCTAAACCGGTTGTCCCACCGGTGAGCAGGTGGGCTTGCTGTAAAAAGAACACCCCTTGGGCGACCACAATGGTGCCGGTGAGAATGGCAATGATGTTCTCTTTCGCTGAGTGGGAATACGCGCTCAAAAATACACTCCTTATCGTTAAGCCCGCCATGATAATGCGCAACTGAAAAAAAGATGAGAGGGAGACGGAAAACATTGCGCACACAGGTGTTTAGATAAGTTTACGCAGATGTAAAAAATTAATTTACGCCTTTATCTTGTTAATAGCGACGGAGAAGTAGTGAAAGCTGTAAACGCGGAAGTGAAAAAACGCACAAGATGAAAACAATTCATCCTCAAGTTGAAATAAATGCCAATAAAAAGTCACATTAGGGCTACCTGATTTAGATCAATTTCTGTAAAATACAGCGTTATATACAGACATGACGAAAACGTTTGCGTCTCCGTGGCGCCTAGCTTGGCGGTTTTTCGTTTTTTGCCAAAAAAGTGTGTTTACCACCTAGATTGTCGGCATGACGTGTTTATCACGACCCAGCGACACAAGGTTTGAAAACAATCTGAGTCAGGAGAGACAGATGCTAAAGCGCGACATGAATATTGCCGATTATGACGCTGAGCTGTTTGCAGCTATCCAGGAAGAAACGGCCCGTCAGGAAGAACACATCGAGTTGATTGCTTCTGAAAACTACACCAGCCCACGTGTCATGGAAGCGCAGGGTTCTCAGCTAACTAATAAGTACGCAGAAGGTTACCCGGGCAAGCGTTATTATGGCGGCTGTGAGTTCGTTGATAAAGCCGAGCAGCTAGCGATTGATCGTGCTTGCCAGCTTTTTGGTGCTGAGTACGCAAACGTACAGCCACACTCTGGTTCTCAGGCGAACAACGCAGTTTACATGGCCTTGTTGAATGCCGGTGATACGGTACTGGGCATGAGCCTGGCACACGGCGGTCACTTGACGCACGGTTCGCCAGTCAACTTCTCAGGCAAACTGTACAACATCATTCCTTACGGTATCGATGAAGCCGGTCAGATTGACTACGCAGAAGTTGAAGCGCTGGCGCTTGAGCACAAGCCCAAAATGATCATCGGCGGTTTCTCTGCGTACTCGCAAATCGTTGATTGGAAACGCATGCGTGAAATCGCAGACAAAGTCGGTGCTTACTTCTTTGTTGATATGGCGCACGTCGCTGGTCTGATTGCGGCGGGTGTCTACCCAACGCCAGTACCACACGCGCACGTGGTAACAACGACAACGCACAAAACCTTGGCAGGCCCTCGCGGTGGTTTGATCCTGTCTAACGAAGGTGAAGAGCTGTACAAGAAACTGAACTCAGCGGTTTTCCCTGGTGGTCAGGGCGGCCCGTTGATGCACGTGATTGCAGCCAAAGCGGTGGCGTTTAAAGAAGCCATGGAGCCTGAATTTGCAGAATACCAAGCGCGCGTTGTTGAAAACGCCAAAGTGATGGTAGGTGAATTCCTTGAGCGCGGTTACAAGATTGTCTCTGGCAGTACCGAAAACCACTTGTTCTTGGTTGATCTGATCGACAAAGGCATTACCGGTAAAGAAGCGGATGCTGCCTTGGGTGCCGCCAACATTACCGTGAACAAGAACAGTGTGCCGAATGATCCACGTAGCCCGTTTGTGACATCGGGTATCCGTGTGGGTACGCCGTCTATCACACGTCGTGGTTTTACCGCCGACGATGCCAAGCAATTGGCGGGTTGGATGTGTGATGTGCTGGATAACAGTGATAACCCAGAAGTGATTGCTGCGACCAAAGCCAAGGTGTTGGACATTTGTAAGCGCCTGCCGGTTTACGCGTAATTACACGAATAAATAGAAACATTTCCCCCTTTGTTAGGGCTTGCTTTATGCAAGCCCTTTTTTTATCTCTCTGTGTGCATTTAGGGGCATTTCACCCCACTATTCCTGCCTTTTTCCGGTGTTTTACGGCATAAAAATCGCCTGAAAAGGCGTACTCTCGCCATGAAATGGGTTACACTGAGGCGACGTAAATTAGGAGGCAAGATGCATTGTCCTTTTTGTGGTGCCAACGACACCAAAGTAATTGATTCCCGATTAGTCGCGGATGGCCATCAAGTGCGCCGTCGCCGTCAATGTTTGGCATGCAATGAGCGCTATACCACCTTTGAAAGTGCAGAATTGGTGATGCCTCGTGTGATTAAGAGTAACGGAAGCCGTGACCCATTCAACGAAGAGAAGTTGCGTGGTGGTATTCAACGGGCTTTAGAAAAGCGTCCGGTGAGCACGGATGACATCGAACGTGCCATTAACACGATTAAATCACGCTTGCGCGCAACCGGTGAGCGCGAAGTGCCGTCAGATATGATCGGTAACTTGGTGATGGAAGCCTTAAAAGAGCTGGATAAAGTCGCTTACATTCGTTTCGCGTCTGTATACCGCAGCTTTGAAGATATTCGTGAGTTTGGTGAGGAAATCGCCAAGCTGGAAAAGTAATTGCCGCCCGGGGCCAGACTCCGGGTGCGCCATAAAAGAAACCGACGTCACATGTTCTCATCCAACGATCATGCCATGATGCTTCGCGCCATCACTTTGGCAAAAAACGGTCAATTCACCACGGCGCCGAACCCCAATGTAGGCTGTGTCATTGCACACGGTGAGAATATTGTGGGTGAAGGCTATCATTATCAAGCGGGTCAACCGCACGCGGAAGTCTTTGCTTTGCGTGCCGCCGGTGAGCGCGCTCGCGGTGCGACGGCTTACGTGACCCTTGAACCTTGTTCCCATTACGGCCGCACACCACCGTGTGCGGAAGCCTTGGTGAAAGCCGGTGTGGGACGCGTGGTATGTGCCATGGTCGATCCCAACCCGAAAGTGGCAGGACGTGGTGTGGCCATCTTGCAGCAAGCGGGCATTGAGGTTCAAGTGGGTTTACTTGAGGCTGATGCCATGGCGCTTAATCCCGGTTTTATCACCCGCATGAAAACAGGACGTCCGTTTGTGCAGCTAAAATTGGCCGCCAGTTTGGATGGTCGTACGGCGTTAGCCAATGGCAAAAGCCAGTGGATCACCAGTGCGCCAGCGCGTGCGGATGTGCAACGTTACCGTGCCCAAGCGGACGCGATTTTATCCACCAGTGCCACGGTACTGGCGGATGACCCGTCTTTGAACGTGCGCTGGACTGACTTGGGTGAGACGGTGCAGCAACAGTATCCGGAAGCCCATTTGCGTCAACCGGTACGGGTGATTATTGATAGCCAAAACCGCGTTACCCCTGCGCACCGTTTGATCAGCTTGCCGGGGAACACCCTGCTGGCACGTGCGAAAGCCGATACAAAAACGTGGCCTGACAGTGTCCAGCAGGTTGAGGTGGCGTTGGATCCGGTAACCCAACAGGTGGATTTAGCCGCCTTGATGGACACCTTGGCCGCTCAAGAGATTAACCATGTGTGGGTCGAAGCGGGCGCCGCATTAGCCGGTGGTCTGTTGGCGGCAGGGTTGGTGGATGAACTGATTTTGTACCAAGCGCCGAAGTTGATGGGCAGCGACAGCAGAGGGTTACTCGCGCTGGAGGGCTTGACTGACATGGCCGATGTCCCTGAGCTGACGATCACCGATGTACGTATGGTTGGGCCGGATATCCGTATCACCGCTCGCGTGAAAGCCATCATGAAAGCAAACGAACAAGAGTAAGGTAGAACATGTTTACTGGCATTATTGAAGCTGTCGGCACCATCACCGCATTGACCCCGAAAGGGCAAGACATTTCGGTGACTGTGGATGCCGGTAAATTGGATCTCAGTGATGTAAAACTGGGTGACAGTATTGCGACGAACGGTGTGTGTTTAACGGTCGTGGCATTGACGGGCACGGGCTACGTGGCCGATTTGTCACTGGAAACCTTACATCGTACTGCCTTTACGCAGTATAAGGCGGGGCAGAAAGTCAATTTAGAAAAAGCCATGTTGCCGACGACCCGTTTTGGTGGTCACATGGTGTCAGGTCATGTGGATGAAATCGCTGAGATCATCGAGCGTACGCATACTGGCCGTGCCATAGAATTTTGGGTGAAGGCGCCTGCGCACCTTGCCCGTTATATTTCCGAAAAAGGCTCGGTGTCGATTGACGGGATCAGCCTGACAGTCAATGCCTTGCGAGGGGATGAGTTCAAACTCACGATCGTGCCGCACACGGCATTGGAAACCACCATGGACTCGTTCACGCCGGGCCGTAAGGTGAATCTGGAAGTGGACGTGATCGCCCGTTACCTTGAACGTTTAATGTTAGGTGACAAGGCGGCCGAGAAAAAATCAGAACTGACTATGGATATGCTGGCACGAAGCGGCTTCCTAGGTTAATGGACTCAGAGAACCAGTTATAGAGAAGGTTGTGTTATGGCATTAAGCAGCGCAAAGGACATCATTGAAGACATCCGCCAAGGCAAAATGGTGATTTTGATGGATGACGAAGATCGGGAAAACGAAGGTGACCTGATCATTGCCGCCGATAAGATCACCCCAGAAGCGATCAACTTTATGGCCAAACATGGCCGTGGCTTAATCTGCCTTACCTTGACGCAGGCGCGTTGTAAGCAGCTTAATTTGCCGCTGATGGTGCAAGATAACACTGAGCAGTTCAGCACTAACTTCACCGTCTCGATTGAAGCGGCAGAAGGGGTGACCACCGGGATTTCGGCAGGCGATCGCGCCCGTACCGTTCAAGCGGCTGTGGCGGCTAATGCAACAGCGGCAGATATCGTGATGCCGGGTCATATCTTCCCGTTGATGGCACAAGAAGGGGGCGTATTGACCCGTGCGGGTCATACCGAAGCCGGTTGTGACATTGCACGCTTGGCGGGTCTAGAGCCATCGAGTGTGATTGTCGAGATCTTAAATGAAGACGGCACTATGGCGCGTCGTCCGGATCTGGAAGTGTTCGCAGAGCAACACGGTCTGAAGTTAGGCACGATTGCCGACTTGATTGAATACCGTAACAACCATGAAACCACCATCGAACGTGTAGCACAGTGCGTGTTACCGACCGAGTTTGGTGAGTTTGATATGATCACCTACCGTGACACCATCGATAACCAAATCCACTATGCATTGAGCAAGCCGTCGACCACCGACAGCGAAGGCACCTTGGTGCGCGTACACTTGCAGGACACGTTCAAAGACATCCTGCATTCTGGTGCGTCACAGTGGACACTGCCTGCGGCGATGCAACGCATTGCCAGCGAAGGTGGGGTGCTGGTGGTGCTAAGTAAAGCGGAAAGCCAAGACGCAGTACTGACCAAAGTGCGCCAGTTGGTGGCGAAAACCGACGGTAAGCCAATGGTGAAAGTGAACGTGAAAGATCAGTCCCGCCAAGTGGGTGTGGGCTCGCAGATCTTGGCGGATTTAGGCGTGTCGAAAATGCGCCTGTTGTCATCCAGTAATCAACGTTATCACTCACTGTCAGGTTTCGGCTTGGAAGTGGTTGAATACATTTGTCAGTAAGGTGTTAAATGCGCGTAGAAATACGCGCTTAACGTCCCCATTCTTTTATCGCCGAAATGAGAAAAAAGGTGGGGAAAACCCATCAAAGATGCGCGTTGGTATCATGCGTAAACTGTGGTAGACTCCCGCGGTTCTCATACCGGAAAAGACATAGTCACAGGAAGGCCCATGAAGGTAATTGAAGGCGCCATCGCGGCACCAAACGCAAAAATTGCTATCGTAATTGCACGCTTTAACAGCTTTATTAATGAAAGTCTGCTAGCCGGCGCGCTAGATGCTCTGAAACGCCAGGGTCAAGTGAGTGATGACAACATCACTGTTGTACGTTGTCCTGGTGCTTACGAGCTTCCGCTTGTTGCGCAGCAAGTTGCTAAAAGCGATCGCTATGATGCTATCGTTGCGCTTGGCTCTGTGATCCGTGGCGGTACACCGCATTTTGATTATGTTGCCGGTGAGTGTAACAAAGGTCTGGCGCAAATTGCTCTTGAGTACAACACTCCAGTAGCATTTGGCGTTCTGACTGTAGATTCTATCGAACAAGCCATTGAGCGCGCCGGTACCAAGGCTGGTAATAAAGGGGCAGAGGCTGCACTAAGCGCGCTTGAAATGGTTAATGTACTGTCCCAAATCGAATCCTAATGGGGGTTACTGTGAAACCAGCCGCACGTCGTAATGCACGTCAGTTTGCTGTACAAGCTATTTATTCTTGGCAAATCACCAAAGACAATGTTGCAGACATTGAGATGCACTTCTTGTCTGGTGATAACTTTGAAGAAGAAGAGTTTAAGGCCGATGCGCCTGCGCTTGCCGCACCGCATACAGATGTTGCCTACTTCCGCGACCTGCTAACAGGTGTTGTACTGAACCATCAGGAATTGGACAGCAAAATGCGTCCATACTTGTCGCGTCCACTACAAGATCTGGATCAGATGGAGCTAGCACTACTTCGCCTTGCGATGTACGAAATGCTAAAGCGTGATGACGTACCTTACAAAGTGGTAATCAACGAAGCTATCGAACTTGCGAAAATCTTCGGTGCTGAAGACAGCCACAAGTTTGTCAATGGTGTGCTGGACAAAGCAGCGCCAACACTTCGTAAAAAGAAGTAATCACGAAATATTGTCAAGGCCAGCATTGCTGGCCTTTTTTCTGTCTTGATTTTCTCTCCATACAATAGAAGCATATGGCCACCAACGAATTTGATCTTATTGCGCGCTATTTTGCGCATCAAGCGGTGAACCGCAAGGATGTGGCGTTGGCGATCGGTGATGACTGCGCCGTGCTGGAGGTGCCTGTGGGCAGCCAGCTGGCGGTGAGTACCGATTCGTTAGTCGCTGGGACCCATTTCTTAGCGGAGGCCGATCCAGTACGGGTCGCTCATAAGGCATTGGCTTCCAATTTGAGTGACTTAGCAGCCATGGGCGCAACGCCCGCTTGGGTGTCGTTAGCACTGACAATGCCAGAGCCGGATGAAGTGTGGTTGGCCGGTTTTTGTCAGGGCTTTTTCGCCTTGGCGGAATACTATAACGTGCAGCTGATTGGCGGTGACACGACCAAAGGCCCGTTAAGCCTGACCCTGACGGTACACGGGTTTGTGCCGCACGGGAAAGCGTTAACCCGCAGCGGTGCGCAGTCCGGTGATTGGATCTATGTGACGGGCACCTTGGGTGACAGTGCTGCCGGGTTGGCGTTAATTCTGGGTCAGACCACAGTTGACGATCCGCAATTGGCGGATGTGCTGGTGGAACGCCATTACTGCGCTCAACCCCGTATTCTGGCCGGACAGGCATTGCGCGGTATAGCCTCTGCCGCCCTCGACATTTCTGACGGTTTAGTGTCTGATCTAGGGCATATTTTAAAACGATCTGGCGTGGCAGCCGTGTTGAATGTTGAGACACTGCCGCTGTCGGAGGAGTTGCGTCGCTTTGCCCCGGATGCGGATACCGCGTGTCAGTTGGCGCTGACCAGCGGGGAAGAATATGAACTGTGCTTCACCGTACCGGAAGGGAACCGTGGGGCGTTGGAGACCGCTTTAGCACATTGCGGCGTGAAGGCGACGTGTGTGGGGCAATTGCGTCCAGGCGCGGGCGTGACGTTATTGAAAGCCGGCAAAGCCGTTGATTGGCAGTTGCAGGGCTATGATCATTTTGCGGAGTAAATCGTGGATAACCCAAAAGCAAACATCAATCTGAAAAATCCGTGGCACCTGCTGGCGACCGGATTTGGTAGTGGTCTGTCACCGGTCGTGCCGGGCACCATGGGCACATTGGCCTCGATCCCGTTTTACCTGTTGATTGTGCAGTTACCGTTTGTGCTGTACTTGCTGATCATTGTGGTATCGGCCATTGTCGGTATTCGTATTTGCCAGAAAACCTCAGACGACATGGGCGTGCATGATCACGGCAGTATCGTGTGGGATGAGTTTGTCGGCTTTTGGATCACCATGGCGATTGCGCCTGTTGTGTCGTGGCAATGGGTATTGGCTGGCTTTGTGCTGTTCCGCTTCTTTGACATGGTAAAACCCTGGCCGATCAGTTGGTTGGACAAACACGTTCATGGCGGTTTTGGCATCATGGTCGATGATATTCTGGCTGGCCTGATGGCGATGATCGCGCTGTGGGGTGTCGGTTACTGGTTCGGCTGGTAACGCTCGACAAATTGACGATAATAAAAAACCGCGCAGTGCGCGGTTTTTTTATGCTTGGATCACCGGCTTATTCAGCCAGGTACTGACGAATTTGCTTCTCAATACCTGCCGCATCAATCTCTAGCATCGCATGCAGTTCGGCCTGTGTGCCTTGCTCGACAAAGCGATCCGGCAAGCCCAGATTCAATACCGGCTTGAGCACTTTCTTCTTCATCAAGAACTCATTCACACCGCTGCCTGCGCCGCCTGCAATGGCATTTTCTTCCACGGTGACCAGCACATCGTGGGTGGCTGCCAGTGCCAGAATCAACGCTTCATCCAGCGGTTTCACAAAACGCATGTCTGCCACGGTAGCATCCAGCGGTTCTGCGGCGTCAAGTGCGTAGTTCAGCAGAGTGCCAAAGCCAAGGATAGCAACACGCGGTGTATCGCCGTCTGTGTTGATCTGGCTTTCACGGCGAATGATCCCTTTACCGATTGGCAGGGCCGTCATCTCGGTGGTTGGTGTAACCCCGGTACCGCTGCCACGCGGGTAGCGTACTGCACTTGGCCCTTGATGCAGGTGGCCGGTGTACAGCATCTGGCGACATTCATTTTCATCGCTCGGCGTCATGATCACCATGTTCGGGATACAGCGCATGAAGCTCAGATCGAACGCTCCTTGGTGGGTTTGTCCGTCTGCACCCACTAAGCCGCCACGGTCGATGGCAAACATCACGGGCAAATCCATGATCGCGACATCGTGGATCAATTGATCGTAACCGCGCTGCAGGAAGGTCGAGTAAATCGCCACCACAGGGTGATAACCGCCAATCGCCATACCTGTCGCCAGTGTGACCGCGTGTTGCTCTGCAATCGCGACATCAAAGTACTGATCCGGATACGCTTTCGAGAAGCCGACCATGCCAGAACCTTCACGCATCGCGGGCGTGATCGCCATCAATTTGTCGTCTTGCTCGGCCATGTCACACAACCAATTGCCAAAGACATTGGAGAACGTCGGTTGGCTCTTGGCTTTTGGGATCGGATTTTGCGCTAAATCGAATTTCGGTACCGCATGGTAGTTGATCGGATCCGCTTCCGCTGGGGCATACCCTTTCCCTTTCTTGGTCATGATATGCAGGAATTGCGGGCCTTTCATGTTACGCATGTTCTTGATGGTTTTTACCAACTCGACCACGTCGTGACCGTCTACCGGGCCGATGTAATTAAAGCCTAGCTCTTCAAACATGGTGCCAGGGACGACCATGCCTTTCAGGTGTTCTTCCGCACGCTTCACCAATTCTTTGATCGGCGGCGCGCCAGACAGCACTTTCTTGCCGCCTTCTCGGATAGTGGTATACAGGTTGCCAGAAAGCAGACGTGCCAAGTGGTTGTTCAGTGCCCCGACGTTTTCCGAGATCGACATCTCGTTGTCGTTCAGGATCACTAACATGTCCGGGTGAATATCACCGGCATGGTTCATGGCTTCAAATGCCATGCCCGCGGTGATCGCACCGTCACCGATCACGCTCACCACTTTACGCCCCTGATCTTCTTTGTCGGCGGCGATCGCCATGCCGAGACCAGCACTGATAGAGGTGGAAGAGTGGCCAACCGACAGCACATCGTATTCACTTTCTTCACGCCACGGGAACGGGTGCACGCCGCCTTTTTGGCGAATCGTCCCCATTTTGTCGCGACGGCCCGTTAAGATCTTGTGTGGGTAGGCCTGATGGCCGACATCCCAAATCAAGTGATCAAACGGGGTGTTGTACACATAATGCAAGGCAACTGTCAGTTCGACTGCGCCGAGGCCGGAGGCAAAATGCCCGCTGCTCTGGCTGACTGACTTAAGTAAGTACGTGCGTAATTCTTCGCACACTGCAGGCAGGCTATCTACCGGCAGGAGACGCAGTTCATCTGGAGTGTTAGCCAGAGCCAGATGAGGGTATTTAGATATATCCAATGTCATAACATTCACGGCGCTTTACTGTTATTAGTTATTGCGCTCGATGACGTATCGGGCAAAAACGGCTAATTGTTCGGTATTGTAAGGTATCGCTTCAAGTGCGCGCAGCGCTTGCTGATACAGTTGCTGTGCTTTTGCCTGAGCGCCATCCAACCCGAGAAGAGCAGGATAGGTACTTTTTTCCAGCTCGATATCCGACCCCTGTGGTTTACCCAGGGTCTGTGTATCACTTATTACGTCAAGAATATCGTCTTGGACTTGAAACGCCAACCCTATCGCATCGGCGTATTCGTCCAGCTGTGGTAATACGGCCACGCCTTTCTCGCCGGCGGCCAGTGCACCTAGGCGAACCGCACAGCGGATCAGGGCACCGGTTTTATGTCGGTGGATCGTTTCTAATTGCGAGAGATCGACCTGTTTGCCTTCTGCGTCCAGATCCAATGCTTGTCCCATACACATGCCACGCGCACCTGACGCCGCCGCCAATTCTTTGATCATGGCGATGCGTTGGCTTTCCCCGTCTTGGCTAAGCGGACCGCTGGCTAAAATTTCAAAGGCCAGTGTTTGTAGGGCATCCCCAGCAAGGATAGCAGTCGCTTCATCAAAAGCGATATGGCATGTCGGTTGACCGCGACGTAAGTTATCGTCGTCCATCGCCGGTAGATCGTCATGGATCAGTGAATAGGCATGGATACACTCCACTGCCGCAGCAGGGGTATCGAGTGCTTCACGGGAAGCACCGAGCATTTCACCGGTCACATAGGTCAAAAAAGGACGGGCGCGTTTGCCACCCAGCAAAGTACCGTGTTTCATGGCGTGGATCAGTGACTGATCAGGGAATGGCTGTGCAGCCATCCATTGGCCAAGTTGGTCGTTACTGCGGCATTGGTAGTCAAGCAGGGACTGCGACAGAGAAGGCATGTTATTCATTACTGCTATCAAACTCTGTTAAAGGCGCATGGTCATCCGCCTGCAGCAAGATTTCAACGCGTTGTTCGGCTTGAGTCAGCTTGAGTTGGCTATTTCGGGCTAATGCAATCCCGCGCTCAAATTTCTTCAGCGCCTCTTCTAGAGGAATGTCACCGGATTCAAGCTCATGCACGATGCTGTCAAGTTCATCAAGTGCGGCTTCAAAAGCCATATTTTCAGGTTTTTTGGCTGCCATAATGGGGGTCGCTTCTTTAATTTTGCTCGAAAAAATAGCGTAGAGCGGAAACAGGGTCAAATTATCTCACAGTAATCTGTGTGACAGACAGTAATTTTCATCTTTTCGTGCCAGAAAGCTAAACCAAACCCACACGGTGCCGATAGATATCTTATTGACGCGGAGGGTGAACCGAGCGATAGCGTGGAAAAAAGGGCAGAAAGTCCCTGTGCTGTCGTGTGAACGGTGAATCATGCTCTCGCTTTCAGTTGCGTGGCTATGAAAGGGGCGAACACCCAGATACAATGCGCGACTGTAAACTCACTCGCAAATTAATGTAACAAATCGGAGACTATCAAGTGGATTTGGCGACCCTTATAGGATTAATTGGCTCGTTTGCTTTTGTCATCATGGCAATGGTACTCGGTGGCAGCTTGGGCATGTTTGTTGATACCCAGTCAATCCTGATCGTGTGTTGTGGCTCGATGTTTGTTGCCTTAATGCAATACAATTTTGGTCAATTTTTGGGTGCAGCAAAGATTGCCGCCAAAGCGTTTATTTTTAAAAACGATAACCCGGAAGACCTGATCGCAAAGATTGTCGAAATGGCCGATGCGGCCCGTAAAGGGGGCTTTTTAGCGCTAGAAGAAATGGACGTAGAGAACTCCTTCTTGCGCAAAGGGGTCGATTTGTTGGTAGATGGTCACGATGCCGCCGTTGTGCGTGCGACGTTGGAAAAAGACATCGGCTTGACCAATGATCGCCATGAACAAGGGATCAGTATTTTCAAAGCGTTGGCCGAAGTGGCGCCCGCGATGGGCATGATCGGTACTTTGGTGGGATTGGTGGCGATGCTGTCCAATATGGACGATCCGAAATCGATCGGACCGGCGATGGCGGTGGCCTTGCTGACGACGCTGTACGGTGCGGTGATGGCGAACATGCTGTTGTTGCCGATAGCGGCCAAATTGGGGCTACGTAAAGACGAAGAAAAACTGAATCGTCGGTTGATTTTGGATGGGGTGCTGGCGATCCAAGACGGGCAAAACCCGCGAGTGATCGATGGCTACCTGAAAAACTACCTCAATGAAAAGAAACGTACCGTCAACATTGACGAGTAGGGTGTCTGATGGAAGAACATAAGTGTCCACCGCCCGGTCTGCCTGCATGGATGGCGACGTTTTCTGATTTGATGACGTTGCTGATGTGTTTCTTCGTACTGCTGTTGTCGTTTTCGGAAATGGATGTGCTGAAGTTCAAGCAGATCGCGGGATCGATGAAGTACGCCTTCGGGGTACAAAACATGCTGGAAGTGAAAGACATTCCGAAGGGCACCAGTGTGATCGCACAAGAGTTTCGTCCGGGACGGCCAGAGCCGACCCCGATTGAGGTGATCATGCAGCAAACCATCGACATGACGCAGCGCACGCTGGATTTCCACGAAGGGGATTCGGAACGGGCAGGCGGCACGCGGCGTGATGCCGGAAAGTTGACCGGTGGGCAGAGTGCGGATATTGCGACGGAGCAGAACCAGAATACGGAAGCAGAAATGCGCCAAGCCCAGCAGCAAATGATGGACATTTTGCGCAAAGCCCTTGAAAACGAAGTGGCCGAGGGGGCGGTGGAGCTAGAAGATCTGGGTCAGCAATTGGTGATCCGTATTAAAGAGCAAGGGGCGTTTCCTGCGGGATCGGCGTTTTTGCAGCCGAAGTTCCGACCGCTGGTGCAGCAAGTCGCTAACTTGGTAAAAGACGTGCCGGGTACGATTCGCGTTAGTGGCCATACCGATAACCAGAAGTTGGATTCGGAACTGTACCGCTCAAATTGGGATCTATCCGCTCAGCGTGCCGTGTCAGTTGCGCAGGAAATGGAAAAGGTGAAAGGGTTTGATCACCACCGTTTACGTGTGGTGGGCTTGGCCGACACTCAACCGTTGAATGGTAACCGCACCGCCGCAGAGCGCAGAGAAAACCGACGGGTTGAAATCTCGATCATGCAGGGTGAGCCGCGTTACTCACCGCCGATCACCAGTACACAACCTTGATGCTTGTCGGTGATGACCGCTTAAAGCCAGCCTGACATTCTCGGCTGGCTTTTTTGTTACGGGTGAAAAATAGTGCCTACACTATAGGTAATCATGACGGTTAACGTCACCGCACGGTATATCCTTGTTTCAGCGACTGCCGGCTTGCTGTATAATTTGCGCCTTTGATCTCATGTGGTCTTATTGATCTCATGTATGTAGTGTTTGGCCCAGTAAAGCGAAGCGTGTTATGAAATTTATTGTTAAACCCCATCCTGAAATTTTTGTAAAAAGCGACTCGGTTAAAAAGCGTTTTATCAAAATTTTGGATTCCAACATTCGCATTATCGTCCAGCGTTTGTCTGAGTCAGTCGCGGTGATCAACCGCCGTACCTACATTGAGGTTTCATCCAGCGATGATAGCCTGCGTGAGCAAGTGCTAGCGGTACTGACGCAAACGCCGGGTATTCACCATGTGCTGGAAGTTGTGCAAACGGAATTTACCGATCTGCATGATATTTACGAGCAGACGTTGCCGCGTGTTCGCGAGATGCTAGAAGGTAAAACCTTCTGTGTGCGTGCAAAGCGTGTGGGTAAACATGATTTCACCTCTATTGAGCTAGAGCGCTATGTGGGCGGCGGCTTGAATCAGGCGGTGGCATCGGCATCGGTTAAGTTGAAAAATCCAGACGTTACCGTGCGTGTTGAAGTCTCTCACAATGAGCTAAACCACGTATTGGCGCGCCATAAAGGTTTAGGTGGCTTCCCGCTAGGGACGCAGGAAGACGTATTGAGCTTGATCTCTGGCGGTTTTGACTCCGGCGTATCAAGCTACCTGCACATCAAACGTGGCAGTAAAGTGCATTACTGTTTCTTCAACTTGGGTGGCCCTGCGCACGAGATTGGCGTGAAGCAAGTCTCACATTTTCTATGGAAGAAGTACGGTTCTTCTGCCAAAGTGAAATTTATCGCGATTGATTTCGATCCAGTTGTGGGTCAGATCCTTGAAAACATTGATGACGGCCAGATGGGCGTTGTACTTAAGCGTATGTTCATGCGTGCAGCTGGCATGGTTGCAGAGCGTTTCGGTATTCAAGCATTGATAACGGGTGAAGCATTGGGTCAGGTGTCTAGCCAGACACTAACGAACCTGCGCCACATCGACGGTGTGACCGACTCTCTGATCTTGCGTCCGCTGATCAACTGGGATAAAGAAGACATCATCAACGTGGCCCGTGACATCGGCACGGAAGAATTCGCGAAAACCATGCCAGAGTTCTGTGGCGTAATTTCAAAGAGCCCAACCGTGAAAGCGGTGAAAGCGAAATTGGAAGTGGAAGAAGCCAAATTCGATTTCACTATTCTTGAGCGTGTGGTTGCTGAGGCCCGTGTGATGGATATTCGTGACATCGAAAAAGAGAGCCAAGAAAAAGCCCCTGAAATCGAACTGGTTGATCAGATCGAAGTCGGTGCGATTGTGCTGGATATCCGTAGCCCGGATGAAGAAGACGAAAGCCCATTGACGCTAGAGAATGTGGAAGTGAAGCACCTGCCATTCTACAAGCTAGCGACTCAATTTGGTGATCTGCCACAAGATAAAACGTACCTACTGTACTGTGACCGTGGTGTGATGAGCCGTCTTCAGGCGCTATACCTGACAGAAAATGGCTTCAAAAACGTGAAAGTGTACCGTCCATAAGGCCGTAGACAATCCGTTGATTGCCAATAAAAAACGAGCGCCTAGGCGCTCGTTTTTGTGTTTTAGGGGCGAGAAAAGCAGGGACGCGTATCGAGTTATGCTTCGCGCCGAGGGACGAGATCCGAGTAAGAGCGGAAAGTAAAAAGCGGTGCGATGGATCTGAGGCCTTATGGAAATAGTGCAGGGATGAGTGATGAGTTCCGAGTAGAAGAAGTAAGCGCAGAACTGCAGAACCCTGCACTATTTTTCGCTTTTCACTCGCTCTTCCTCGAAACGCAGTGAGACTCGATACTCGTCCCTTACAAACTCGACACTTGCCTTCTACTTCTGCTCGTCTCTCATCACAAAATGCATATTCGGCCACACCACCATCGGTTCCGCCACGTCGACCGCTTTTTGTTTACCTGCCAACTGAATGATGATTGCCAACGCAAACTCTTGTGATGTGCCCGGCCCCTGACTGGTCAGTAGGTTACTGTTCACGTCAAAAACCACACGCTTGGTGCGCAGGCGATGGGCCGGGATCTGATCATGGAAGGCAGGGTGGGCAGTCATGATCGCGTCTGGATACATGCCATGGTGCTCCAATACCACTGCTGGGGCGGCGCAGATTGCGGCAACCAGTTTTCCGTCGTGCTTATGTTGGTTCACAAATTCCACCAACAATGGGCTGTCGCGGAAACATTCAGAGCCGGCAAGACCGCCCGGTAAGACCACGCAATCAAACGGCTCATCGGCCACATTCACCAGCGGTACATCGGCGACCAGTTTGATCCCGCGGGATCCGGCCATGATCAGTGCGCCGTCAGAGGCGACGCTCGCCACGGTGACGTCAAAGCCTGCCCGTAGCAAAATGTCGATGGTGTTAATGGCTTCCATCTCTTCACTGCCTGGGGCGATACAAACGGCCACTTTTATGGTCGAGGAAGGGGAGATGTCATGCGTCATGGTTGTGTTGCTCCAATTGTTTGACCTGTTGCCACAGCTGCGTATTGGCAGGCGCTGCAAGGTGGTGTGCCTTGGCGCGGGCAAGGAGATACCCGGTAATATAGTCGATTTCGGTCGTGCGGTGGTGGGAAACATCTTGATGCATCGACGAAAAATTCATGGCAGTAGCATGAATCACCCCGTCGACTTGCTCGCGTAAGGCGGTAGCATCGGTTGGGAGCCCCTCTGCACACATCACGGCTGCCACTTCCTGACAGACGTGCGTGAGCACCGTATCAAAAGCCGGTTGTGCCAGTGCCCCGTTTCGGCATTGGTGGATTGCCGTCAGTGGATTAATGGCGCAGTTAATCGCCAGTTTCTGCCACAAGGGTTGCAGAATGTTAGGGTGCCACTGACACGGCGTTAAGGCGCGATGTAAGTGTTCTGCCAGTGCGTGGTGGGCTTCGCCTTGCGGATTGATTGCGCCCAACCAGGTGGCACCATGGCCGGTATGTTGTACATGGTGACGGTGCGCTCGAAATGCAGCTTGCGCGGTGGTGGCGTACAACAACGGTTGCTCAGGCAGCAGGGCTTTTACCGCATCATGGGTGCCCATGCCATTGTGCATGATGATCACTGGCGTTTTAGGCGAGAGATGCGGCACGACGGTCTGCAGCGCCTGTTCAACCTGAAACGCCTTGACGGTGACTAACACGCAGTCAGCCTGCAAAATGCGGTCCGGTTGATTGGCGGCAAAACGGATGGGGTGAGTATGTGCCGACTCAAACCGCTGGGCGTCAATGGTCAGCGATGAGGCATTATCTCGGGTCCAATAATGGACGTGATGAAAAGGGGAGAGATGCGTGCCCCAGAGCAAGCCAATGGCACCGGCGCCAACAATAGTGATTTCCACGAGTGATGCTTCCTTGCTGAACAAGATTGATTAGCAGGGATCATAACACGATCACTTGGGCAGTAGGCAGTAGGCAGTAGGCAGTAGGCAGTAGGCAGTAGGCAGTAGGAGGGAGCGGGACTCCCTCGTCATCCACGGGTACCGAGTAGCAAGATACGCCCGTGTTACGCTGTCAGGCAAGTGATAGGGTGATCAGAATTTATACGTGGCCGAGAAATAGTGGCTGATCCCTGTCGATTCAAAATCATTGGTATCACGGATCAAATACACATCATGATAGAGCTTGAAGCCGTACCCGAGCGAGTAACGATCAGAATGCCAGTAAAAGCCATTGAACATAACCCCGCCATTGTGCGCTTGGGTATTGCCTTTAAAGGTGCTATCGGCGCCAAATTGGTAATCGACGTAACCTTGGTAAGCAATAAAGCTGCCATTAGAGAAGTTGTAAAATGGTTTAAACCAGTTAGTCGATAGTTGGTAGCCGTTCCAGTCTTTGTTATTAATGTCATACAGACCGTACAGGTTGACCCCAACTTTACCAAACCAAGGGACTTGCACATCGGAACCGATCCCCCAGAACGAGTTGTTTACCGGGGGAAAGTCGCTGTTTTTGTTGTAACCCCCATCCCAGTTAAACAGGGTGGCGATATACCATTCTTGGATCGGGCCAATCGACAGATCTTTTTTGGTTAACGCATCCAGTGAGACGCGGGGGGCAAACTTCATGAAGATTTTTGCACGGTCATTTTTGTCACTGGCATCGTGGTCGGTTAAATCAAACACATCGACGTAACCGTAAAGATCGAAGATCCCAGAGCGACCACCAAACTCCATTTCAAGGTAGTCATGCCCAGAGTGCGCATCCGGTGAACGAGGCAGCTCTTCCAGTGCGTACATCAAGTTAAATTGCAGCCATTTATAATCGTTTTTATGGATATCGTCGGAATAGTCGACGGCGAAACTGGCACCTGAATAGGCCAAAGCGGAGCAGATCGTAAAGGTTGTCAGTTTTTTCATTATGTCGTCTCGCTAACCATTTGCCATTGCTTTTTCTTCCTTTTCCGATGGCTGCTGAAGTTAGTATAAGTGCAGGCTGTGGCTTCTCATTGGCAGAGAAGTCCTCGGAATAGAAGCGGTGAATAAAGGGCGTCAAAAAGCGCCTTCTTTATAAGTAATAAATGTAGCGGAAGGACTTGTTGTTGGTGCGGTGTCTTAGTGATGGGGCAAAGTATTGTTTCTAGGAGTGCGACAGGAAGGAAAAAATTGCTGTGAAAATAAGGGTAAAGCGAAGGCGTCTCGAAAATAATTAGCATCTTATTTTTGAGAGGGTGCGTGTGTGGGGGGAAAGTGGATGGACAAAAAAAAGCACCCGTAGGTGCTTTTTTTACGTCGGCTCACTGATTAAAGGTGAGCACCTAGACGGAAGATAACAGCGTCGCCGTAGCCATCAACACCTAGCTTGTTAGCAAAGTAACGGTATTGAACACCAGCGTACACCGTTTCAGTAATGTCGTACCAAAGGCCAACACCACCGTTTAGACCGGTAGAACCGTTCTGCATTTCACTGTATGCATCGTTACGTGCAAATTCAACTTCGTTCCAGTTGGTCACCATGAATGGTTGGCCTGCAATTTCGAAGTTGTAGCCAGCGCTCCAACCGAACATACCACCGTTTAGACCTGCTGCTTCAGAGTTGCCAGAGCTTAGGTCATGAACACCGATCCATGGTTTGAACCAACCGTTTTCGCTGACTAGACCGGTGTAACCGAAGCCTAGAACACGGTTTTGTTCAGACATATCTACGCCGTTACCACTTTCTGAGTAATCGTAAATTTGACCGTATGCCGTGAAATCACCAACCAGTTTGTAGTGCATAGAGCCTTTAATGGCTTGGCTACGCTCACTTGAACCTTTGTTGATTTTTTCGTATTCGTAGAAACCGTAAATTTCACCCCATGAGAAGCCTGCGCCACCTTCAACACCTAAGGTGATGTGGTCATCACGATCTTCGCTTACATCAAGACCGTTGTAGCCTTGCGTACCATTAGTCCAAGTTAGGTAATCGGTATATACGTTACCAAAACCGTATAGGTATTCAGCTTGTGCAGGAAGTGCTGCTGCCGCTGCAAGTACGCTTAGTGCTACTAGTGATTTACGCATGGGTGAACTCTCGCTAATTGTGTTTTATGACCGGGATTATGGGCTCCCGTGTTCTGTTGGCGGTGATTCTATTGTTTTATGTCACGCTTGTGAATGTAACGTTTGCGCAATCCTTTGCTAGATGTGATCTTGATCCCGTGTAATCGATTACATTTTAGTGACGAAGTGATCAAAAGCGTATTTTTTATGCGTTTTATCGTGGATTTTCTGAACTAAGTGTGAACACGCGCATCTAAGGGGGGCTTAAAATATCCCCTATGAGTATCCCGTGGCGGGGTTAAATTGATTTGTAGTATGAATTATCAACAGCGTAGCGGGTAAACATGTGTTTTTCGCCTATTTTGGCGAAAAACACAAAGAAGTGGAGGATTCTACGGTTTGGTTGAGGTCGGGTGATCAACCTGCTGTTGGTTGAGAATATAAATCAACGCCAGTACCGGCAAACCGATCAGTGCAGTGCTGAGGAAGAAAATATTGTAGCCAAACATATCCACATACAGGCCAGAGAAACCCGCGATAAATTTGGGGAACAGCAGCATGATTGAGCTAAAGAGTGCGTACTGGGTCGCTGAGAACGCCACATTGGTCAGGCTGGACATAAAGGTGATAAAGGCCGCGGTAGCAATCCCCGCACTGAGGTTATCCAGTGAAATCACGACGGTCAGCATTGGCAGGCTGTTGCCAATGTAGCTAAACAACATGAACGCCAAGTTGGTGCACGCCGCCAATACCGCGCCCAGCGCTAATATGCGCAGGGTGTTGTATTTACTCACCAAGATCCCACCCAGCCCAGCACCCAGTAACGTCATGATCACGCCATATACTTTTGATACCGATGCGACTTCCGTTTTGCTAAAGCCCATATCGACATAAAACGCATTGGCCATCACCCCCATCACCACATCGGATATGCGATAGCAGCTGATCAATGCCAGAATGAGCAGCGCCTGTTTGCCGTAGCGGGAGAAGAAGTCTAAGAAGGGCATGACCGCGGCGGTGTACGCCCATGCCGCTAAGCGAGCCCATTTTGGGGCATAGCCGCGGTCCAGTAACTGTTGTTTGTAGTCGTTTTCGATTTTATCGATCGCAGCGCTGTCGATGGTCGGTTCATGGATGCACAGTGCCGTGATGAGACCTATCAGCATAAAGCCAGCCATGATGAAATAGGCATACTGCCAGCCTGCTGGATCGTACTCGCTGTTGGATCCAAACCATGCGGCAAACGCCAAAGCGCCCGCACCCGCCATGATCATCGCAAGACGGTAACCGGTCATGTACGCGGCGGCTAACGCGGCTTGCAGTTTTTCTGTCGCTGATTCAATACGGTAAGCATCGATAACGATGTCTTGCGAGGCGGAAGAGAAGGCCACAATGAGGGCGAAAATAGCCAGTTGTACTAAATCACCCTGCGGGTTACTGACGGCCATGCCAATCAATGAACCGATGATCATTATTTGTGAAAAGACCATCCAGCCGCGGCGACGGCCAAGTAAAGCGGAGAGAAGAGGGACGGGAAAGCGGTCAATCAAGGGTGACCAGATCCATTTAAACCCGTAGGCTAACGCGACCCAACTGAAAAATCCGATATCAGTGCGGCTGACGCCTGCTTCACGGAGCCAAAAAGAGAGGGTGCCGAACACAAGTAAAATGGGCAAACCGGAAGAAAAGCCCAATGCCAGCATGATCAGGACTTTTTTTTCCAGATAGACCCGCCAGCCTTGTGTGTTGTCGATAGAGTGCGCCATGTGTCCCTCAGATAAGTTCGCGTGTCGAAAATAGGGTGGAATTATACCCAAGTGACCGCGACACGGAAATGCGAGACAAGGTCGAGACAAAGTAGGGAAGTTGTCAGAGAGCCGGGGGCGCTTGGGGGCTATGTGCACGCTACCGAGTTTTGTGGGAAAAAGACAGCAAAAGCACCCGAGAGAATGAAACCTGACAGGATTCTTGCGATGCTGGCCAGTTGTTCAGCGATTACGGGCGGATCCCTTGGGTTTTTTCTGGGCGATCACCCAGGCCTAACAAGAAGTGTGCCGCTGTACTGACCTTGAACTGGACAAAGTGATTACCCAGCAACTCGTGTTCTTCGAGCGATTCTAACAGGTGGATCAGGTACCAATAGGTGGACTCGTAGCTGTCTTGCGTGGGGCCGGCAGGTACCGATAAACGCCACCAGGTAAATAAGTGGTCTGTGATTGTGTTTTTGAGGGCGGAATACGGCACGTGACCGGTAATGGCCCCCAAGGCACTGAGCGCGATTTCTGGGGCATGATCAGCAATGTGTTGCTGAATGCGATGGGAAGGGGGTTCACGGTTGGAGACGACAAGTTCAAGCATAAAGGTCACCTGCTCATAGATGAGGCGTCGGTGACCTTATCTATGCCTACTATTTAATAATCTTCATCGCTTCAATAACTATAGGCTGTTGTGGAACATCTTTCATACCCATAGCGCGTGTGGTTGGAATTTCAGCCATTTTCTCGATCACAGAAAAGCCTTTGACCACGCTACCAAATACCGCATAGCCCGGTTGGCTACCGCGTGCATTCAGGAAGCTGTTGTTTTCATAGTTGATGTAGAACTGACGTGTCGCAGAGTGCGGGTCCTGCGTGCGTGCCATCGCGACCGTTGCACGATCATTTGGCAGGCCATTGGCAGACTCGTTTTTGATCGGCGCATACGTCGGACGCTTTTTCATGTCAGCATCAAAGCCGCCGCCTTGGGCCATAAACCCAGGGATCACGCGGTGGAAAATGGTGCCGACGTAGCTGCCATCTTTCACGTATTTCAAAAAGTTGTCGCTGGATGTCGGGGCTTTTGCTTCATCCAGTTGGATCACGAAGTCCCCAAGGTTAGTGGTGACTTGTACTTGCGTGGCAGCACTGACGGGCAAAGCCATGCAAAGCAGTAGCGCGGCAATAAAACGTGGCATTTATAGGTTCTCCTGCATGTATGTATTCAACTCTTGGTCGGCGTAGATATCTTTCAATACTGCGGTGATCAGATTATTCATCGCCAATTCCATGTCTTCTACCGATGCACTCATGGCGCCAGTACGCTCAGATTTACCTGAGTAACGCTTGATGAATTTACCGGTTGGGGTTTCAACCACCAACTGTAGCTGCAATTTGCTGTTCAGATCGTGGCTCATCACGCTGTGTTTTACGCTTACCATGGCTTCAAGCACATCCAAACGTAGGGTGCCTTGGCTGTCTGCGGTTAGCGTGTAACCCTGTGCGGTTAGCTGACGAGACAGGGCTTCTTCCAGTGTGATACGGAGGTTCTGCGTGCTGTGTAGGGGCTGGACGTTTTCACGACCACTATCAACAACGGCAATAAATTGTGCCGTACGCAGATCGCGGCTTTCCAGTGACAACGCTTTACCTTGTACAACGGGCTGGCTGGCGATCACAGGCTGTGGTGTCAGCGTCAATTGCGGTTCAGAAGGGGCTGAACAGGCAGTCAGTGCAAGTACAGAGGCGGCAAGCAGAAGCTTCTTCATGTGTTTTATCCTTAAGAAAAAAGTCGGTCGCCGTTTAATGACGACCGGATATACGTTATTAAGTTACTTATCTGCCTGATAAATGACAAATTTATTATTTTGTGCAATGACAGTGACGTTACCAAACAGACGTTTGAGTTTTTCACCGTAACCTAGGTGGCGATTACCGATCACGACGAGCTGTCCTTTCGGACGTAGGGTCTGTTTTGCATCGCAGAACATCTGCCATGCGATGTGATCCGTAATGGTGTTTTGCTGGTGGAAAGGCGGATTACATAGCACCAGATCGGCACTGTGCGCAGGCATGTCATCCAAACAGTTATTGGCGACGGCACGCAGTTGCGCCGGGTTGGCGAGGTTGGCGCAGGCATTTTGCAAGCACGATGCCACGGCCATGAAGCTTTCATCCACACACAAGACATTGGCTTGCGGGTTCAATTGGGCAGCTTTGATCCCAATCACGCCGTTACCGCAGCCCAAATCGATAATGTCCTGCAGGTCAGGACGTACCGGAATATGTTCAAGCAGCAGGCGCGCGCCGATATCCAGACTTTCCCCTGAAAACACATTGGCGTGATTCAGTAGGCTGATCCCGTGCTCAGGCACCGTCCACTGCAGCGGTTCAGGCAGGGGCTTCGCGAGATCGGCATTAGGCTGACAAAAGATCAGACGGGCTTTCTTGACGGCCAATGACGTCTTCGTTTCGCCCAAGTGTTTTTCAAACAGCTTCAAGGTTGAGCTGTGAATGTCTTTGGCTTTGGCGGCGGCAATCACCGTACAGTCAGCAGGCAAAGCCTGACATAACCGGTGCAGTTGCCACGTCAAAAGGCGGTTGTTTTTTGGGAGCTTGATCAGCACCAACTGTGGGTTACTTGGCAATGCAGACAGATCATCGATCACGTTCACGGCCGGCAATGCATTGTCTTGCAGGTTCGCGAGACACGCTTGCTTGGCAATGAAAGAGTCCGTGACTAGCGTGACGTTGCCATGCTGAGCGAACCAGCAGCTTAAGGCACCGAAACCGTCGTTAAGGATCAGGATCGGACGCGCCGGATCCAGGTCTTGTGGGGCGGCTTCTACCGTGTTGATGAGGTACTCATCTGCCGCATCCCATGCTTGCAGGGTTTCATTTTGCCTTACGGGATAACGCTGTAACGTCAGCGTGCGCCCATGCAGGGTTAGCTCTGGTTTCATTAAAGGGTTCTTTGCGGTATGTTTACTCGTTATAGGTATTTTCGCAAAACCTGCCTGCACTGCAAACCTATATTTAAACCCTAGCGTGTTAAATCCGCTTAAGATGCCATGCTGGAGGGGATATCTATCAGGTAGGCACCCAAAACAGAGCCTGACAGACAGGCCAAACCGTATTATTAACGCCTTCGGAGAAAGTCATGATTCAACAGCGCATTGAAGAGAAACTACAGCATGCGTTTACCCCCCAGCATTTGGCAGTGGTGAACGAAAGTTATATGCATAATGTACCTGAAGGGTCGGAAAGCCATTTTAAAGTGGTGATTGTGACCACGGACTTTGCCGGTCAGCGTTTGTTGGCGCGCCACCGTGCGGTGAATACGGCGTTGGCACAAGAGTTGGCCAATGACATTCATGCGCTGGCTATTCATACTTATACGCCAGATGAATGGCTGGCGCAGCAAGAAAACGCGCCTACGTCACCCAACTGTAAGGGTGGCTTTCATTTGGGGTAATGCTACTGACCTAGCCTAAGGCTCGGCGCCTCTTTCTATAAAAAACCGCCACTAAGGCGGTTTTTTTGATCTGAAGTTTGAGATTAGCGGCAATATTGGCTGGCTGAATTTTGTACACTGGCGAGTGAGTGGTCCTTGGAAAGAACCGCCATCAGGCTGCAACGTACTATGATTATCCCTGCGTCTGTTTTTGATGAGGCTCAGCGACCGTGATGCACGAAAGGGTTGCATCACGAACTGAGAAACGTGAAGAAGGCCTTTATGCCGGGGTGTTACAACCGTTGGAAGAAGTATCACGGTGGATTCTTGAGCGAAAGAGTGAGCGAAGTGCTGATATTCAGCACATTTTCATGTTATTGGAGTCAGTTTTTGAGCGGTCAGTGTGCAGTTCGAGACATGAAAGCAGCGAAGAATGTAAAAAACGTTTAACATTGCGACAAAATTTAAACAAATAAAGATCGGCGAAATTGCAGTCTTGTTGTAAGTGTTTGTGTTTTGTTGTGAAATTATTAATTTATAAGCATAGGTGAAAATGACTTGCTAAAAGTAAGGGTTTTTCACTTTTGTGCGTTAGTTCAAAATAATAGCGATATAAGCCTATTGTGTTTAAAGAGTTACTCGATTTTCGATCTGATTCGCATGGTTTGGCATGGTAAATTCCCGCCAAATAATGCTAAAATTCCGGCCTCAAAATTGTTCCACGCAAAAAGTGTGACGAACAAGTGAATAGGATGTTGCGGTGCTGGTAGCGGATGAAAACCGGCTTCGGACGAAGGAAAGTCGTGTCTAATTGCGCAATAGAAAATTTTTTTTCCCGTTAATGTAGTGCAAGTGCGTATGATTACAATAAAAAAGGGTCTGGATATCCCAATTGCAGGGACTCCTACCCAGGCGATAAATGATGGTAAGTCCATCACCCGTGTCGCCTTGCTTGGCGAAGAATATGTTGGTATGCGTCCTACAATGCATATCCGCGTAGGGGATGTAGTGAAAAAAGGTCAGGTTCTTTTTGAAGATAAAAAGAATCCAGGCGTGAAATTCACTGCTCCAGCCAGTGGCAAGGTTGCAGAAGTTAACCGTGGTGCGAAGCGTGTTCTACAGTCAGTCGTGATTGACGTAGAAGGCGATGAGCAAGTGACATTTAACCGCTACGAAGCAAACCAGCTAGCCTCTCTAGAGCGTGCTGCGATTGTTGAGCAGCTGGTTGAGTCGGGCATGTGGACTGCGCTTCGTACGCGTCCATTCAGCAAAGTACCTGCTATTGATGCTGAAACCCAGGCGATTTTTGTTACTGCTGTCGACACTAATCCTCTTGCAGCTAACCCAGAAGTGGTTATCAACGAACAAAGCGATGCGTTTGTTGCTGGCCTGACTGTGCTTTCTCGCTTAACCAGCGGCAAAGTGATGGTATGTAAATCTGGTGCTAGCCTTCCTCGCTCAAAAGAAGCCAACATTGAAGAGCATGTCTTCAATGGTCCACACCCTGCGGGTCTGGTTGGTACGCATATCCACACCTTGTTTGGCGCGAGCCTGCAAAACGTGGCATGGCATATCAACTACCAAGATGTGATTGCTTTCGGTCAGCTATTCCTGACCGGTGAGCTATTCACTGACCGCGTTGTGTCGCTGGCAGGTCCTGCAGTGAACAAGCCTCGTCTTGTGCGTACTCAAATCGGTGCTTCTCTTGAGCAGCTAACTGATGCTGAGTTTATGCCGGGTGAATTGCGTGTGCTATCTGGCTCTGTGCTAAATGGTGTACATGCAGTGGGTCCTCACGCATACCTAGGCCGTTACCACCTACAGGTATCAGCCCTACGTGAAGGTCGTGAGAAAGAGTTCCTTGGCTGGATTGCTCCAGGTAAGAACAAGTTCTCTGTCACCCGTTCATTCCTGAGCCAGTTCTTCCCAGGTCAATTGTTCAACATGACAACGACCACCAACGGTTCTGAGCGTGCGATGGTGCCAATCGGCAACTACGAGCGCATTATGCCGCTTGATATCGAGCCGACACTGTTGCTTCGTGACCTGTGTGCAGGTGATAACGACAGCGCAGCCCAGTTGGGTGCACTAGAGCTAGATGAAGAAGATCTGGCGCTATGTACGTTCGTATGTCCTGGTAAGTATGAATTTGGTCCAATGCTACGTCAGTGCCTGGACACAATTGAGAAGGAAGGGTAATTCATGGGTCTCAAGAATTTACTCGAGCAAGTTGAGCACCATTTTGAGCCTGGTGGTAAACACGAGAAGTGGTTTGCGCTGTATGAAGCGTTCGCAACGCTTATGTATACCCCGGGTCAAGTAACACGTGTTGGCTCTCATGTGCGTGACAGTATTGACCTGAAACGTATCATGATCATGGTATGGTTTGCGGTATTCCCAGCCATGTTCTGGGGTATGTACAACACCGGTCATCAGGCCATTGTTGCGCTAAACCATCTTTACGCGGGTGAACAGCTTGCCACTATCATTGCTGGCGACTGGCACTACTGGTTGACCCAGATGCTGGGTGGCACGATGTCAGCAGACGCTGGCTGGGGTAGCAAAATGCTACTCGGTGCAACCTACTTCTTGCCTATCTATGCGGTTGTATTCGCGGTAGGTGGTTTCTGGGAAGTCTTGTTCTGTATGGTGCGTAAGCACGAAGTTAACGAAGGTTTCTTCGTTACTTCTATCTTGTTCGCATTGATCGTACCGCCAACACTACCACTTTGGCAGGCTGCTCTAGGTATTACCTTCGGTGTAGTTGTCGCAAAAGAAATTTTCGGTGGTACAGGCCGTAACTTCCTGAACCCTGCGCTTGCAGGTCGTGCGTTCCTATTCTTCGCTTACCCAGCACAGATCTCTGGTGATCTTGTATGGACAGCGGCAGATGGCTTCTCTGGTGCAACAGCACTAAGCCAGTGGGCACACGGTGGTCAGTCTGCTGTGATCAACACAGTAACAGGCGACGCAGTAAGCTGGATGGACGCATTCATTGGTCGTATCCCTGGCTCTATCGGTGAAGTATCAACGCTAGCCATCATCCTTGGTGGTGCGATGATCGTGTTCATGCGCATTGCGTCATGGCGCATCATTGCGGGTACCATGATTGGTATGGTTGCAACGGCGACGCTGTTCAACATCATTGGTTCTGATACCAACCCAATGTTCAGCATGCCTTGGCACTGGCACCTAGTTCTAGGTGGCTTTGCATTCGGTATGATGTTCATGGCAACCGACCCAGTGTCTGCGTCATTTACCAATAAAGGTAAGTGGTGGTATGGCGCACTCATCGGTGCAATGGCTGTGATGGTTCGTGTGGTTAACCCTGCGTACCCAGAAGGTATGATGCTAGCAATCCTATTTGCTAACCTATTCGCACCTCTCTTTGACAACCTTGTAGTCCAGGGCAATATCAAGCGGAGACTAGCTCGTCATGGCAAGTAATAACGATAGCATTAAAAAGACGCTGATTGTTGTTATCGCACTGAGCCTAGTGTGCTCGATTGTGGTATCAGCAGCCGCGGTTGCGCTTCGTCCACTACAGCAGAAGAATGCAGTACTTGACGTTCAGCGTAATATCCTTTCCGTTGCGGGCCTTCTTCAAGACGGCACTAACGTAACAGAAACGTACCAGCAGTTCATTGAGCCAAAACTGGTTGATTTGAAAACCGGTGAGTTTGTTGCTGAATCTGAAACAGGTGCCACACCTGCTCAGTACAGCCAGCGTAACGCAGCGAAAGATCCTGCGCAGTCTATCCGCCTAACAGGCGCAGAAGACAAAGCGAAGATCATTCGTCGTGCTGACATCGCAACTGTGTACCTAGTGAAAAACGCGGATAACAAAATTGAGAAGCTGATCCTACCGATTCACGGTGGCGGTCTGTGGTCAATGATGTACGCATTCATCGCGGTAGAAACTGACGGTAACACCCTAGCGGGTATTACTTACTACCAGCAGGGTGAAACCCCTGGATTGGGTGGTGAGATTGAGAACCCAACATGGCGTGCTCAGTTTGTTGGTAAGAAACTGTTTGATGACAACAACAAACCAGCAATTCGCATTGTTAAAGGTGGCGCTCCTGAAGGTGACATCTACGGTGTTGACGGCCTATCTGGCGCAACATTGACGGCGAATGGTGTTCAGCACAGCTTCGACTTCTGGTTGGGTAACATGGGCTTCGGTCCGTTCCTCGCTAAAGTGCGTGCAGGAGAACTAAACAATGGCTGATACTAAAGAAATGAAGAAGATCTTGTTTGCGCCGTTTATCGACAATAACCCGATCGCGCTTCAGATCCTTGGTGTGTGTTCTGCGTTGGCAGTAACCACCAAAATGGAAACAGCTTTCGTAATGACTATCGCGGTAATGTTTGTAACCGCGTTTGCGAACTTGTTTGTTTCTCTTATCCGTAACCACATTCCAAACAGCGTACGTATCATCGTACAAATGGCGATCATCGCCTCATTGGTAATCGTGGTTGACCAGGTGTTGAAAGCGTTCCTATACGATATCTCTAAGCAGCTATCGGTATTCGTTGGCTTGATCATCACAAACTGTATCGTAATGGGCCGTGCTGAAGCATACGCCATGAAGTCTGCGCCATTGCCATCATTTATTGATGGTATCGGTAACGGTCTTGGCTACGGTTTCGTACTGATCACTGTTGCGTTCTTCCGTGAACTATTGGGTTCAGGTTCGCTATTCGGTGTTGAAGTATTGCCACTTGTGTCTAACGGTGGTTGGTACCAGCCAAACGGTATGATGATCCTAGCACCATCAGCGTTCTTCCTGATCGGCTTTATGATCTGGGCTATCCGTATCATCCGTCCAGAACAAGTAGAAGCGAAGGAGTAAGGGGACCATGGAACATTATCTAAGCCTTCTAGTTCGTTCGATTTTTATCGAGAACTTGGCACTGTCGTTCTTCCTAGGGATGTGTACATTCCTGGCCGTATCGAAAAAAGTGAAAACGTCTTTCGGTCTGGGTGTGGCAGTCACCGTGGTATTGGCTATCGCGGTACCAGCGAACAACCTGATTTACAACTTGCTGTTGAAAGACGGCGCGATTGTGCAGGGTGTTGACCTTAGCTTCCTGAACTTTATTACGTTCATCGGTGTGATTGCAGCACTGGTACAGATCCTGGAAATGGTTCTGGACCGCTTCTTCCCACCACTTTA
Organism: Photobacterium japonica; assembly: GCF_050337005.1. Lineage (NCBI taxonomy): Bacteria > Pseudomonadati > Pseudomonadota > Gammaproteobacteria > Vibrionales > Vibrionaceae > Photobacterium > Photobacterium japonica. The sequence continues at coordinate 65,363 of NZ_JAKJSN010000012.1, forward strand.
TAACGCGCTAGGTATCTTCCTACCGTTGATCACCGTTAACTGTGCGATCTTCGGTGGTGTATCTTTCATGGTACAGCGTGATTATAACTTTGCTGAATCTGTCGTTTACGGTATTGGTTCAGGTATTGGTTGGACGTTGGCCATCATTGCGCTTGCGGGTATCCGTGAGAAGATGAAATATTCAGATGTACCTCCTGGTCTTCGTGGCCTGGGTATCACATTCATCACCGTTGGCCTTATGGCGTTGGGCTTCATGTCCTTCTCCGGCGTTCAGCTGTAATCAGGATAAAAGGAATAATCAATGGATATTATTCTTGGTGTAGTTATGTTCACCCTGATTATCCTGGCTCTAGTTCTAGTGATTCTTTTCGCTAAATCTAAGCTGGTACCATCAGGCGACATCACTATCTCAGTAAATGGCGACCCAGAAAAAGCGATTACAACCGCTGCGGGTGGCAAACTGCTTAATGCTCTTTCAGCAAGCGGCATCTTCGTATCATCAGCGTGTGGTGGTGGTGGTTCATGTGGCCAGTGCCGTGTGAAAATCAAAGCTGGCGGCGGTGATATTCTGCCTACAGAACTTGACCACATCACTAAAGGTGAAGCGCGTGAAGGCGAGCGTCTAGCGTGTCAGGTTAACGTGAAGTCCGACATGGACATCGAGCTACCTGAAGAAATCTTCGGTGTTAAGAAGTGGGAATGTACCGTTCTTTCTAACGACAACGAAGCGACCTTCATCAAGGAGCTTGTGCTTCAGATCCCAGAGGGTGAAGAAGTACCGTTCCGTGCCGGTGGTTACATTCAGATTGAAGCGGAACCGCACCACATTAAATACGCAGACTTCGATATTCCAGAGGAATACCGTGGTGACTGGGACAAGTTCAACCTGTTCCGTTACGAGTCTATCGTAAAAGAGCATTCGATCCGTGCTTACTCAATGGCGTCATACCCAGAAGAGAAAGGCCTGATCAAGCTGAACGTGCGTATCGCGACACCGCCGCCAAACAACCCAGACGTACCACCAGGCGTAATGTCTTCGTACATCTGGTCACTGAAATCTGGCGATAAGTGTACGATTTCAGGTCCATTTGGTGAGTTCTTCGCGAAAGATACTGACAACGAAATGGTGTTCATCGGCGGTGGTGCCGGTATGGCGCCAATGCGTTCTCACATCTTTGATCAGCTTCTACGTTTGCAATCTAAGCGTAAGATGACTTACTGGTACGGTGCGCGTTCTAAGCGTGAAATGTTCTACGTAGAAGATTTCGATACGCTAGCGGCTGATAACGAGAACTTCCAGTGGCACGTTGCCCTGTCTGATCCACTACCAGAAGATAACTGGGATGGTTACACAGGCTTCATCCACAACGTGATTTACGAGAACTACTTGAAAGATCACGAAGCGCCAGAAGATTGTGAATACTACATGTGTGGTCCACCGATGATGAACGCAGCGGTAATCGGCATGTTGAAAGATCTTGGTGTTGAAGACGAAAACATCCTATTGGATGACTTCGGGGGCTAATTAGCCTTGATCGAATAAAACTGGCTGGCTCTCTGTAGAGCCGGCCTTTTTTTATCATGCACTTTGTCATACCCATACTCTGTTGGGCTTTTCCCAGCAAAGCGAATCGATAAAACGGTCTTTCATTTGGAGAGCAGTAGGATGAAGACGTTCTTAACGCGAGCATTAATGATGTTCGTGCTGGCAGTCACTTTGTCAGCGTGTAGCGATCAGCGTGAACTGATCCACCTTAACGGCGCCACCATGGGCACCTATTATTCGATTAAGTTGATTAAGCAGGAAGGCTTGCCGTCTGCTGCAGATATGCAAACCGAGATTGATCGTCGATTAGAATTGGTCAATGATCAGATGTCGACGTACCGTAAGCATTCCGAGCTCAGCCAATTTAACCAACACCGCACCAGCGAACCCTTCCCGGTATCGGCAGATACGGCCAAGGTCGTAAAAGAAGCCCTGCGTATTTCTCAGTTGACTGACGGGGCATTAGATGTGACTGTCGGGCCGATTGTGAACTTGTGGAGCTTTGGCCCAGAAGCGCGCCCAGAAAAAACGCCGACACCTGACGAACTGGCAGAACGCCGTAAAGAAGTGGGTATCGAGCACCTGAGTGTTGAGGGCAATAGCCTGATCAAAGACATCCCCGATTTGTACGTGGATCTGTCTTCCATCGCCAAAGGTTTTGGGGTGGATGTGGTGGCCGACTACCTTGAGCAGCTTGGCGTGGCCGACTACCTTGTGGAAGTGGGCGGTGAAATTCGCCTGAAAGGCAAGAATGTGGAAGGTGTGCCATGGCGCATCGCGATTGAAAAACCCACTGAAGACGGCAGCCGTGCAATTCAAGAAGTGATTGAACCGGGCAATATGGCTGTGGCAACATCAGGGGATTACCGTAATTACTTTGAGCAAGACGGTGTGCGTTATTCGCACCTGATTAATCCAAAGACCGGTATGCCGATTGCCAACCGCGTGGTCTCTGTCACCGTGCTGGATCCATCTTGCATGACGGCAGATGCCTTCGCCACAGCGTTCTCTGTGATGGGAGAAGACAAGGCACTGGCACTGGCCAATAAAGAGCAGCTTGCTGTGCTGCTGATTGTGAAAACCGAGCAGGGCTTCAAAGAGTATCCGTCGGATGCCTTTATCCCTTACATGAAACAGAAGTAGAGATAATCGAATGGTGATTTATCTAACAACCTTTGCGGTATTTTTGTTAGTGATTGCGGCTATGGCCGTGGGTTATATCTTCCAGCGTAAAACAGTCAGCGGCAGTTGCGGCGGCCTTGATGGTATCGGTATCGTCAAAGAGTGCGATTGCCCAGAGCCGTGTGATGCGCGCCTGAAGCGCGAAGCGCGGGCTGCACGTCAGGAAGAGTGGAAGAAAAACCAAATTCTCTAACCTGACGCTCAACCTCTAACATTCAGCCCGGCATTGTCCGGGCTGTGTTGTTTCTGGACCGTACTATCGCCTATAATAACCACTGTATAAACGACCAGTTATTGGGTGGTGTTCGGCATGCCAGCTTTGTTCGCTTCGGCGTCTTCGGAAAAACAGAAAAAAATCATTCATGTAGACATGGATTGCTTTTTTGCGGCCGTCGAAATGCGGGACAATCCGGCGTTACGTGATATTCCGATTGCGATTGGTGGGCGTTCTGAACAGCGGGGCGTGATCAGTACGTGTAATTACCTTGCCCGCAAGTACGGCGTACGATCGGCCATGTCGACGGCCAAAGCCCTGCAATTGTGTCCACATCTCACCGTTGTATCAGGCCGCATGGCGGTCTATAAAGAGGTCTCAGGGCAAATCCGCGAGATCTTCCAGCGCTATACCGACAAAATAGAACCGCTGTCGTTGGATGAAGCGTATCTGGATGTCACCGAGTGTGAACTGCACCATGGATCCGCCACCTTGATTGCTCAAGACATTCGTAAAGTGATTCGGGCAGAGTTGGATCTCACCGCATCAGCGGGTATCGCTCCCGTTAAATTCATCGCCAAAATTGCCTCCGATCTCAATAAACCGGATGGCCAGTTTGTCGTTACTCCTCATGAAATTCCTGACTTTGTGGCGTCGCTAAAACTGGAAAAAATCCCGGGCGTAGGCAAAGTGACCATTCAAAAACTGCACGAAAAAGGCCTGTATGTCGGGCAAGATGTGCAGCAGTACGATCAGCACTTGTTGTTGCAGCAGTTTGGTAAGTTCGGCCAGTCGCTGTGGGCGCGTGCGCATGGGATTGATGATCGCGACGTGGTGGTGGAGCGGGAACGAAAATCGGTGGGGGTGGAGCGCACTTTCTCCCGCAATATCGCGACCTTTGAACAGTGTTGGGACGTAATCGAACACCTGTATCCCGAATTGGAAAAGCGCCTTCAACGCGTACGCCCGGATCTGAATATTGCCAAGCAAGGGGTAAAGGTGAAATTTGCTGATTTTCAGCAAACGACCGTCGAACATACCCAACCCAAACTCGACAAAGATCAGTTTGTCGGGTTATTGCAAGAAGCCCTGACGCGACAGAAAGACAGGGAGATCCGCCTGATTGGGATCAGCGTGGGGCTGGAATTAGGCACCAAAGCACAGCAACTGTCGTTGTTTTGAAAGCAGGGGCGAGGAAAAGCAGGGGAGAAGAGCGGACCTATGGCCCTAAGGTTCTATGGAAATAGAGCTGGGACGAGTGGCGAGATTCGAGGAGGAGCAGTAATCGCAGAAGTGCTTGCCTATTGGGCGAAAGACGGCATTCTGTCTGCAGGACCACAGGACCCTTTTTCCTGCTCTTACTCGCTTCTCGAAGCGCAGCGTTACCCGTCCCTCGCCCCTATCAAATACAAAAAAGCGAGCCCTTTCGGTACTCGCTTTTTCTCGTGACTCGTCCCTTCGGACTCGCCTCTTACGCTTTCACCGGAATGTTCTTCAGAATCGCAACCATCTGCTCCCAGAATAGGGCAACGGTTTCGATCTGTACTTTCTCATCCGGTGAGTGTGGGAACTTGATGGTTGGACCGAAAGAAATCATATCCATTTCTGGATACGGTTCTTTGAACAGACCACACTCAAGACCCGCGTGGATCACCATGATGTTCGGTACGCGACCGTAGATGCTCTCGTACGTTTCGCGGAACAGGTGCATCACTTCAGAGTCAGCATCCGGTTTCCAGCCTGGGTAAGCACCGCCAAACGCACAGTTTGCGCCAGCCAGTGAACCCACCGCTTTCAACATGCCTTCCACGTTACTGCGACCAGAGTCGATCAGTGAACGGATCAAGCACAGGACGGTAATCTTGTCCGCTTCAGTGGTGATCACACCCACGTTCAGTGAGGTTTCTACCACGCCTTCGATGTCATCGCTCATGCGGATCACACCGTTTGGACACGCGTTCAGCATGTGAATGAAACGCACTTGGTCAGCCTGTGCCAATACATCGGCTGCTGCATCAAGGCTTTCTGTGAAGAGGTTGATGTCAGTTTCCACACGGCCAAGTTCAGCCACTAACACATCGTGGTAGTGGGCAAACAGCGCATTAAGCTGATCCACGTTTGTCGCCGGCAGGCTAACAATCGCGCTCGCTTCACGTGGGATCGCATTACGCAGGCTACCGCCGGTGAATGCCGTCAGGCGTAGGCCTAGTTCATCGGCATGACCGAACAGGAAACGACCCAGTAGTTTGTTTGCGTTGCCACGGCCGGTGTGAATATCACAGCCTGAGTGACCACCTTTCAGGCCTTTCACAACCAATTTTACCGTTTGGTAATCAGTCGGCAGGGCTTCACGGGTAATGTCTAGCGTCAGTGCGCCATCCACACCACCGGCACAACCCATGTACACTTCACCTTCTTGCTCAGAATCCGTGTTCAGAAGGATATCGCCTTCCAACCAACCTGCCTGCAAGCCGAATGCACCGGTCATGCCCGCTTCTTCATCAATGGTCAGTAGCACTTCCAGTGGGCCGTGCTCAATGTCTTTCGCTGCCAGTACCGCTAAGCAAGCTGCCATACCCATGCCGTTATCTGCGCCAAGGGTCGTGCCTTCTGCCGTTACCCACTCACCGTCAATGTACGGTTTGATCGCATCGGTTTCAAAGTTGTGCTCAGTCTCTTCATTTTTCTGCGGCACCATATCAATGTGTGCTTGCAGAACCACGCCTTTACGGTTTTCCATGCCCGGGGTTGCCGGTTTTTTGATGAACACGTTACCGACAGCATCACGACGTACATCCAAACCTTCGCTTTGTGCAAATTGGATGATGTGCTGAGCAAGTTGCTCTTCATGCTTAGACGGGTGAGGAATAGAACAAATTTGATCGAAGAATTGCCACACCGGTTGGGGTGACAGTTGACTGATTTCAGACACAGCAGTCTCCTTTATAAACTTTTGGTATCGAGCGTTCTGTTAGCTGAATATTAACGCAATCTTTAAAATTAACGCATATTTCGCTATCGCCATTAACCTCAGGATACCACTGTGTCTACATAGGGGGTAGTGAAATATCGTGGTGTACAGTGGGCTCAAGGTGGTGAAGAGAATATGACCGCATCGTCAAGGGTGTCGTCGATGAATGCCGCGGAAAGGTCAAAAGGGCAAGCGGAAAGTCTTACAGATTTCTTGATCAATCTGGCCGTCGTTAATGGATGGTGAATATAACGATAACATCTACTTCATTCCTTTATTGCATCGCTGTCGGGAAATATAGTTGTTATATGTATATTGATAAGTGGGGAATAAGTGTGTTGTTTCATTTGTGTTGGTTTTTGATACAGATTATCGGGCCTGCTTATGTAATAAAATTACAGAAAATGCGTATATTGGTTCTGTAAGTAAGAAAAGTGTGACGAGCTTAAAGAAAATGCTTGAAAGTTTATTACGTTAAGATTATAGTTTCACCATCTTCAAAGAAGAAGACGAACGACATAGCAAACGCTCTGGGATGAGCCCGAAATATCGCCTCCAAGGAACCGAGATTAAGTCAGGCCAGACGGCTGAGCACTCTTGTTTATGTGTTTTAATTACTTAATATTTATGGTGATACAAAATGAAACTATTTGAATCTGTTGCTACTTTTTGGAATAACCGTGCTGTTTACACCGGCAACTTCCATTACCCAAGTTCGTTCGGCTACTAATTTTTTATCTTTTGCTGACAAGGCCTGACCTATTAGCGAGAGAGCAGAGCAGTATTGTTCACCCCCTTATTTGAGAATTTCTGATAACCGCATTTCGGTTATAGTCACATTCTTAACGCCACTTCCAATTGGAGTGGCGTTTTTTTTATCTCTCCAAAAAATCAATGTAATCAATCTCATCATTTGCAGTGTAGTCGATTACACCGCGTTTAATGTGGCAAATACAGGGCTTAACAGGGTGATATTATCGATTGCGCAATGCAGATAAATGCAATGTGTGCAAAAAACACCCTGACGGATATTTTATTAAGCTATTGATTTTAAATGATTTGATTTAATGCTGCTCGACGCCCCGCCGTTTTTTTATCCGCTTGTCGCCCTTCGCTACTGATAGTTGCGTTATTTTCTGGAAATTGACAATTTTCCAGCATATAATCCCCGCCTAAAAAGAGAGCGCGCAAACGTTTTCTATTTCAGTTTAGTGAGGTGACGGTTGGCGTCTTTGCTGCCGACGGTGCCTTGTGTCACAACAATTGCTTAATATCTCCAAGGAATCGAGAGCAATGCTTGAGAAACTGTTCAAACTCAAAGAAAACGGTACGGATGTCCGCACCGAGCTGTTAGCGGGTCTAACGACCTTTTTGACCATGGCCTATATCATCTTTGTGAACCCGACAATGTTGTCGAGCACAGGGATGGATGCAGGCGCTGTCTTTGTCGCGACGTGTGTGGCGGCGATGGTCGGCTGTTTTATCATGGGCTTCTATGCTAACTATCCGGTTGCACAGGCACCGGGTATGGGCTTGAACGCCTTCTTCACGTACAGCGTGGTGATGGGGATGGGACACACCTGGCAAGTTGCCTTGGGTGCGGTCTTCCTTTCGGGTTTGTGCTTCATTGCATTGAGCGTGCTACGTGTCCGTGAGTGGATTATCAATGCCATTCCTCATTCATTGCGTATTGGTATCTCAGCGGGTATTGGTCTGTTCTTGGCGTTTATTGCACTTCAGAGCTCCGGCATTGTTGTTGCTAATCCTGCGACCTTGGTTCACGTGGGCGATTTGACCAGTTTCTCTTCTGTGATGGCGGGCTTAGGCTTCTTCTTGACCATTGCGCTGGTACACCGTGGCTATAAAGCGGCGGTGTTGATTTCCATTCTTGTGGTGACCGTACTGGGCATCCTGTTTGGTGAAATTGAGTACGCCGGCATTATGTCGATGCCGCCAAGCATTGCCCCTACCTTCATGCAAATGGATCTGTCCGGTGCGTTTGAAGTAGGCATGATCTCGATTGTTTTTGCTTTCTTGTTTGTTGATTTGTTTGACACGGCAGGCACCTTGGTCGGCGTGGCAACAAAAGGTAACTTGCTGGATAAAGACGGCAAACTACCGCGTTTGAATCGCGCGCTGTTGGCTGACAGTACGGCAACCTCAGTGGGTGCGGTATTGGGTACATCAAACACCACGTCTTTCGTTGAAAGTGTGTCGGGTGTCGCAGTTGGTGGCCGAACAGGGCTAACAGCGGTTACAGTCGGTGTGCTATTCTTGCTGGCTCTGTTCTTTGCCCCATTAGCGGGTATGGTGCCAGCTTACGCAACGGCAGGCGCATTGTTCTACGTTGCTATTCTGATGATGTCAGGATTGGTGAGCGTTGACTGGCGTGACTTAACAGAAGCGGCACCGGTTGTTGTCGTGTGTTTACTGATGCCTTTGACATATTCTATTGCAGAAGGTATTGGTCTTGGTTTTATCACCTATGCAGCTGTGAAAGTTATGAGCGGCAAAGGACGAGATATTAATGTGAGCGTATGGGTTATTGCTTCCCTATTTCTTGCTAAAATTATCTTCTTATAACAGTTTTATACATCCACGCAGCGGTTGTTCCGCTGACTCAGAGGTTCATCGAATATGAGTAATAAGTTCATCATCACTTGGGATAACATGCAAATGTATACCCGCCAGTTGGCAGAAAAATTGCTGCCTGCCGATCAATGGAAAGGTATCATTGCGGTGAGTCGCGGTGGTTTGGTTCCTGCTGCGATCCTGGCTCGTGAACTTGGTATTCGTCACGTTGATACAGTATGTATCTCAAGCTACGACCACGATCATCAACGTGAGATGACAGTTCTGAAGCAAGCGGAAGGTGACGGTGAAGGTTTCATCGTGATCGATGACTTGGTTGATACGGGCGGTACGGCAGAACTGATCCGTCAAATGTACCCAAAAGCCAAGTTCGTGACCGTTTGTGCGAAACCAGCCGGTAAGCACTTGGTTGATGACTATGTTGTCGATATCGCGCAAGATACGTGGATCGAACAGCCATGGGATATGGCCGTGACTTTCGTAGAGCCTATCGCAAAGCGATAAGCCTCAAGAGAGATCCAAAAACAGATAAAGAAAAAGGAGCCTGATGGCTCCTTTTTTTTCAATCGTGATAACGTGTTACTCTCACGGAGAAGGGGAAGTGATATACTCTGAAGAGAGGATGCCTGCGTTGCTGTGGCATGAAAACATCACTTGGAGCCTACCGTGTCTGACTCGTCCCCAAAGAACCTTTCTGAACAACTTTTTGCCCCTCGGCAAACCACTAAAGAAACCTCCAGTTTGGTCAAGCTCGCCCATGTGGTGGATACCCCTGTGCACAATGCGCTGGATGGCGACAGCGAAGCGGGCTGGTACCGCGTACTTCGCCGCCCACAGTGGATTTGGCAGGGTATTGATCCCATTGAAATGGAAGCCATTTTCGCCCGTATGGCAAACGCCGATGCCCCTCGCACGCGTGACGAATTATTGGATACCGTGATTGGCTACAAGCCGGGTAACTGGGTGTATGAGTGGAGCCAAGTTGGCGGGCAATACCAAAAAGCCGCGCGTGCCTTGTTAGACAATAATGCCCCCGAGCAAGCTGCCGAGCAGTTGCTGTCTGCCAGTATGTATTACAGCATTGCAGCGTACCCGCACCTAAAAGGGGATGGTTTAGCTGCGCAAGCTGAAGTGCAAGCGAACCAAACCTACCGCGATGCCATGGCGTACTTGCCTCATCAGATGCGCACCATTGATGTGAAATACGAAAACAAAACCTTCCAGGCATTTATTCATTTACCGCGTACCGACAAACTGTTACCTACCGTGATTGTTAGCGGCGGCTTAGATACTCTGCAATCAGATTTACTGCGCTTGTACCGCGATTATTTCGGGCCGGCAGGGTTTGCCATGATCACCTTGGATATGCCTTCTGTCGGCCACAGCAGTCACTGGTCTTTAACCGAAGACACCAGCCGTTTGCATCAGGCTCTGTTGCAGCAAGTGAAAGAGGTGCCTTGGGTCGACCATACCCGTGTGGCGATGTTGGGGTTACGTTTTGGGGCGAATGCCGCGATCCGCCTGGCCTTCCTTGAGCCATCACGGTTGAAAACGGCTATCAGTGTCGGTGGTGCCTTGCACAGTTCACTGGCGGATCCCAAACGCCTCGATGCGATGCCGCGGATGTATCTGGACATGATTGCGTCACGCATGGGTAAACATGGGGTCTCGAAAAAGAGCCTGACGTCACACCTGCCAGCGTGGTCATTGAAGCTGCAAGGGTTGTTGGGGCGCCGTAAGCTGGATATACCGATGTTGGCCATTGGGCTGAAAGGGGATCCGGTGTGCAGTGAATTTGATAATCAACTGGTGGCAATGTCGAGCCGTGGTGGTAAGGCGCTGCAATTGCCGGAAACGCCCTTGCATGATGGCTATCACCGTACCATGGTCGCGGTGGTAGACTGGCTGAAAGAGAAGTTAGCCTGACCGTTATGCTTGTCTGATTTGTAAATAAAGTGTTGCTATGCCGTCGTTTTATGGCTTAAATGGTATATATAAAGAGGATGGTATTCCTCTGTACTGAAAAGCGATCAGGGTGGGGATACCACCATGATGATATGGACTAGGGATGGAGACAGTTTTTATGAGTACAGACAGCATTTTTCCGCCGCACGGACGCCTGATGACCAAACTGACGGCATTGGGGCCGTACCTACGCCAACCGAAATCATCGGATGGCCATTTCTTCTTTGACTGCCTCGCCAGTTGTATTAGTGCTCAAAAAGCCCCAGAAGAGCGTGAGTTTTGGGGCTGGTGGTTAACCATGACACCGACCGACACGGGCTTTGAGTATCAGTACTTTTTCGGCCGTTATAACGGTGACGGTGAGTGGGTAAAAGGTGCGCTACCAGCAAAGCATGAGCAAGCTGTCGTCCAAACATTAGACGCCTTTTATCCTAAATTAGTGAGTTTGCTTCAGGATGAACTCAAACTGACACTCAATGCGGCTAAATCGCTGAAAGAGCCCGAGCTGGGCAGCACGGTGTAATGCCCATTTTGCGATTTCACTGAAGAAAAATGCGCCGAGTTGGTGCATTTTTCTTGTGATTTAAGAAGGGTATTGATACAACATCTGTCTATTCATCATTTTTGATTGATCCCAATGGCAGAGACAAATTCCTTCAATGGACAGAAGACGGATTTGGCGGTGGCACACGCGGTGCAACACCACCAAGCTGTCGAACAGACTTCACACACTATCGTTGTTAAACTGGGCACCAGTGTATTAACGGGCGGTACCCTGAAACTCGATCGCGCACACATGGTTGAATTGGTTCGCCAGTGTGCTTCGCTACGTCGCGATGGCCACAAAGTGATTATTGTGACCTCCGGTGCGATTGCTGCCGGTCGTGAACACCTTGGCTACCCCGAGCTACCCAAAACCATGGCCAGCAAGCAATTGTTGGCGGCGGTAGGTCAAAGCCGTTTGATCCAAGAATGGGAAAGCCTGTTTGAGATCTATGGTCTGCACATTGGCCAGATGCTGTTAACTCGTGCCGATTTGGATGATCGTGAGCGTTACCTGAACGCGCGCGACATGATTGTGGCATTGCTGGATAACGGCATTATTCCTGTCGTGAACGAAAACGATGCGGTCGCGACGACCGAAATCAAAGTCGGTGACAATGACAACCTGTCAGCCTTGGTGGGTATTTTGGCGGGTGCGGATAAATTGTTATTGCTGACCGATCAACCGGGTCTGTTCACCGCCGATCCCCGCAACAATCCGGATGCCGAACTGATCCGTGAAGTGCACACCATTGATGAAACCCTGCGCAAAATTGCCGGTGGCAGTGTCGGTGGCTTGGGCACCGGTGGCATGGCCACCAAGTTGCAAGCGGCTGATGTGGCACGCCGTGCCGGTATTGAAGTGATCATCGCAGCGGGCAGCCGTCCGGATGTGGTCGCCGATTTAGCCAAAGGCGAGTCTGTCGGTACCCGTTTCCTTCCGCTTGAATCCCCACTAGAAAGCCGTAAACGCTGGATTTTGGCTGGGCCTCCGCCAGCCGGTGACATCATCATTGATGATGGTGCCGCTGCTGCTGTACAGCTTCGTGGCAGTAGCCTGTTGTCCAAAGGCATCACCTTGGTCAAAGGGAACTTTGAACGCGGTGAAGTGGCGCGCATTTTTAACGCCAACGGTGAGTTACTTGCTCGTGGGATCAGTCGTTACTCAAGTAAAGACTTGGCGAAAATTGCGGGCAAGCACAGCCAAGATATTCATCAGGTATTGGGCTATGAGTACGGTCCGGTGGCGATCCACCGTGACGACTTGGTCGTTATTTAACGCGAACCGAATTCCGCGAAAAGGAAAGTAGACATGAATCTTGAAGTGATGGGCCAAGCGGCACAGCAAGCGGCGTTTACGCTAGCGACCACGGCGACCCAGCAGAAAAACCGTGCATTGGCGATCATCGCCGATGAACTGGAAGCGAACCAAGACACTATCTTGGCAGCGAACGCGCTGGATATTGAAGCTGCGAAAGCATCTGGCATGAGTGATGCCTTGATTGACCGTTTGCTGCTGAATGCAGACCGTCTGGCGGATATCGCCGGCGATGTTCGCAATGTGATCAGCCTAAACGATCCTGTCGGCGCCGAGCTAGACAGCAAAGTGCTGGAAAACGGCATGCGTTTAAGCCGTCGCCGTGTGCCATTGGGCGTGGTGGGCGTGATTTATGAAGCACGTCCAAACGTGACCATCGACATCGCCGCATTGTGTCTGAAAACCGGTAACGCCAGCATCTTGCGTGGTGGTCGTGAAACATTCCATTCCAACATGGCGTTGGTCAAAGTGATCCAAGCCGCGCTTGATAAAGCAGGTTTACCTGCTGCATCGGTGCAGTACATTGAACAGCCGGATCGTGAATTGGTCGCACAACTGCTGAAAATGGATCAGTACGTCGATATGATCATCCCTCGCGGTGGTGCAGGTCTGCACAAAATGTGTAAAGAAAACAGCACCATTCCCGTGATCATTGGCGGCTTCGGTATCAGTCACGTGTACGTGGATGCCAGTGCCGACCTGTCTCGCTCACTGGACGTGGTTGAAAATGCGAAAGCTCAACGTCCATCAGCCTGTAACGCATTGGATACGCTACTGGTTAACGAAAGCGTGGCCGAAGCCTTCCTACCGCGTTTGGCAGAACGCCTGAACCACAGCAAAGTGACGTTCGTGACCGATGACGCCAGCTATGCACTGCTTGAAGGCAAAGCCGCTTCGTTGCGTAGCGCCGTTGACGGTGACTTTGATACCGAGTGGCTCAGCTACACGCTTGGCGTGAAAGTGGTGAAAGACGTAGAAGAAGCGGTCGCGCATATGCGCAAGCATAACGCCAGCCACTCAGATGCGATCATGACCAATGACCTGATTGCTGCAGAGCGCTTCGTCAATGCCGCCGGCTCTGCTGCCGTGTACGTGAATGCGTCAACACGCTTCACCGATGGTGCGCAGTTTGGCTTAGGGGCAGAAGTGGCGGTATCGACGCAGAAACTGCATGCCCGTGGCCCGATGGGGCTGGAAGAGCTGACGAGCTACAAGTGGGTTGGCATCGCGGACTACCTTTCTCGCGCTTAATCTCTTTCACTGTGTCAGAATCAGCGATAACTGCATCGAAAGTACTCATTTATGGTCATAAATTCCGTGCTTTCTCTTTGTTCTCACTGATTCTGACTGCGTGCTAGACATCAAGCGGTTGGTCGAATGGTAGAGCAACAACGTCAAGCATTCATGCGAGAGTAAACTGTGCGCTTGCGCTTTGTTCTCACAAGGCAGACTTAGAAATAATGCGTGATGAAATCTGAAATCCCTAGTCGAAAGGCTGGGGATTTTTGTTTTTAGAGGGGCGAGGGTTGAGTCTAAAGGGACGAGGAAAAGCGGGTTAAGAGCGGAAAAGCAAGAGCGGCCCTGAGGTCCTAAGGCCCTATGGAAGAGCTCGGAACCGTGAGCGTGAGGCATGAGTAGGAATGTAAGTGTTTGTATCTACGACAGTATCAAACATCCTGCCTGCAGGACCACAGGACCACAGGACCACAGGACCACAGATTTTACTCAATACTCGTAGACTCGACACTCGTTCCTCGCGAACTACTTCTCATGACGGCGGGTGATTTTGTCGTTCTCCGCCTGTTTGCTGATCAGATCATCCAGCTCTTGCTCGCGTTTGTTTTTCTCGTGGGTGCCTCTCACGCTATCGCGCTGGCCAAATTTCATGTGGGCGGTGTACTTCAATGCGGCGATATTACTGACGACCACTGCGACCACGATGAAGCTGATCACCCAAGGGTTAAATAGCCATTCCATTTAGACCTCACTGATATTTGCAATGTACCTTGCATACAGAATATCAATGTTTGCCACTATCTGCGACTTTCCGGCGATGTCGGTGTCTTGCAGTGTGCGTCTGAGCATGTCTGGTGTGAGTTGTTGCAGTAAGTGTTGGCTGACCGGAAAGTAACTGATGTGCCAAGGCTCACAGGCAACCCCTTGTCGCTCTTCGGCGTAAGGTAAGTAAAAGCCGTAATCCGGCATGGTGCGGTGTAACCACTGCGCGAAGGCATGCTGGTGACCGCCGGTTTCATATTCCCACGGCTCTAATTGCAGAGCCGTGCCTTCTGGTAGGCAGTTTGCGGCGTACACATCCACATCGGTGCCCCAGTGATGGCGGCTGCCACCCGGTAGGGCAGACCAACGCAAAATGGCATGAATTTTCTCGATATCGCTTAATGTATCGGTATCCAGTGGTTGGCTATGGCTATCCAGAATGGGCCGCTGGCCGGTGAACTTGTTATTCCAAATCCACAGTTGGCGATCAAACGGACGAAACGCGCTGGCCAGTCGCATATCAAAACCAGCTTCAAGCGCAGCGGCTTGTAAGGCAAGCATGGCCGGTGCCATATCGGTATGCACGAGTTGGCCTGTGGTCGGGTTAATGACCACCAAGTGACTGGTGTCTTGGCCTGTCAGTTGCTCGGCCGTGTGAGGCCGAGCGTGTGTAGGGTATTTGAGCATTAAAGGGCTTTTTCCAACACTTTCTGGTACATGTCTGTCAGCTTTTCCAGATCCGCGACTTTCACGCACTCATTCACTTTGTGGATAGTGGCATTCACCGGGCCCAGCTCCACCACTTGCGCGCCAGTGCGGGCAATGAAGCGGCCATCGGAGGTGCCACCGGTCGTGAGCAATTCCGGTTGCTGGTGGTTCACTTCTTCAATCGCACTGACCACGGCTTCCAATAAGGTGCCTTTGTCGGTGAGGAAAGGGTGACCACTGAATGTCCAAGTCAGATCATAGTCGAGACCATGCGCGTCCAGAACAGACTGGGTTTTACGCTTGATGTCATCGACCGTCAGTTCGGTGCTGAAACGGAAATTGAACTGCACATGGAACTCGCCCGGGATCACATTGGATGCCCCCGTACCGGCAGAGAGGTTTGCGATCTGAAAGCTTGTTGGTGGGAAGTAGGCATTGCCGTTATCCCACGTCGTCGCGGCCAATTCAGCTAACGCGGGCATCGCACGGTGCACGGGGTTATCGGCCAAATGCGGGTAGGCCACATGGCCTTGCACCCCTTTAAAGATCACATCACCGGTGATGGAACCACGACGGCCATTTTTCACTACATCACCCACCGCATGGGTGCTGGAAGGCTCACCGACAATGCACATGTCGATTTTTTCGTTACGGGCTTCAAGGGTGTCGATCACGCGCGTGGTGCCGTTAATGAACGGGCCTTCCTCATCCGAAGTGATCAGCAGGGCGATAGAGCCGTTGTGATCCGGATGTTCTGCCAGAAAGCGCTCAATGGCGACAACCATACAGGCCAGTGAGCCCTTCATGTCGGCCGCGCCACGGCCGTGTAAGTAACCATCAATGATGGTGGGCTCGAACGGTGGGGTATGCCAATGGCTAAGGTTACCGGCAGGGACCACATCGGTATGGCCCGCAAACACGAACAGCGGCGCTTGTGTGCCACGGCGTGCCCACAAGTTGGTGGTATCTTCAAACACCATGGTTTCGATCGTAAAGCCGAGTTGCTCAAGGCGCGCAATCATCACGTCTTGGCAGCCTTCATCTTCCGGCGTTACTGATGGTCGGCGCATTAAATCTTTCGCCAGCGCGATAACGGGGCTGTCTGACATCCTTGTATCCTTCATTATTTATCGTTGAAAATGGCGTGGTACTGATCAGGCTTAAAGCCCAAGTGGTACTGGTTGTTATGCACCAGCAACGGGCGCTTGATCATCGCCGGTTGTTCCAGCATCAGCGCAATGGCGCTGTCTTTATCAAGGCCGGCTTTTTGTTCGTCGTTGAGCTGACGGAAAGTGGTGCCACGTTTGTTGACCATCGCTTCCCAACCCAATGCTGATTCAAATTGCTCAAGCATGTCACGATCCAGGCCATCCGTGCGGTAGTCGTGAAACTGGTAAGCGATCTGTTCGGCTTCAAGCCATTTCTTCATTTTTTTGATGGTATCGCAGTTCTTGATACCGTAAGCAATGGTGTTCATTTTTATTCGGCTGACTTATGTTGTGAACTTGGTCTCTCTTTATAACGGGAATCCTCAACAGGCGCAACGGGGCGGTATTGAGCAGGGATGGTGCGGCTGCGTTGAATACGCCTAAGTGTTGCACCATAAATGGGATGATGCCGACACTCAAGTTGTTGATTAGTTGTTATTTTTATGGCTTTTAAATGATTTGTGAAAAGTTTTGTGAGCAGGGTCACTCAACACGGCGGTGAGGCGAGGTGAAATCGTGCCTCAACTTGATCAAACGCAACAACCGATTTGCAGAAGACGGAATAATGAAATCCTCAAATTATGGAGGTCTCAATGGAATTGAATCCGGTTTTTGCTCGTCGTCTTTATTTAGCGCTGTTAGTTGAACAACTTGAACGCCCAAATGTGCCTAAGTTGATAGAAATTACGGGTTGGCCACGCCGCACTATTCAGGATGTGTTGAAAGCCCTGCCGGGGTTCGGTATTGAATTGGCGTTTGTTCAAGATGGCAAGCGCCATAACGATGGCTACTACCAGTTGAGTGATTGGGGCCCGTTTGATCTACAGTGGGTCGAGTCGCGTGAAAGGGATATCATTTCATCGGTCTCTTGCTAATAAAAAACCGCAGTGATGCGGTTTTTTATTCTCTAAATATTGGGTATTTATATTTATTCTTTATGGCAGAGAAAGGCATTGCCGATCAACGTCACGGACGTATCAAACGCGGGCGGGTAATACAACGAGACCGTATCTGCGCCAGCGAGATCGGCTTGGTTACGTAACTGGTTGAGTGCCCCTTGGGTCAGATCGCGATCGCTAATGAACCAGTAGTTATACCAAGCACCTTGTGAACCAATAACGGTGCCCCGTCTTTCACACGTGTTGAGCACATCTCTGGTATCCCATGTTACCGTGACCGATTGGGCGTGAGGCGCAAGCGGCGTAGTGACACAACCACTGATCATCAGCCCTGTCAGTGCCACCAACGTGGCCCGCGTCTTCATACTATCGGCCTTGGCTTTCGAGATAAAGTACGGTCGCTGCGGTGCGCGATTTCACCTGCAGTTTCTTCAGCAAACTTTTCATGTGCACCTTCACGGTGGCTTCTGAAATAAACAA
Source organism: Photobacterium japonica (assembly GCF_050337005.1). Lineage (NCBI taxonomy): Bacteria > Pseudomonadati > Pseudomonadota > Gammaproteobacteria > Vibrionales > Vibrionaceae > Photobacterium > Photobacterium japonica. The sequence continues at coordinate 82,987 of NZ_JAKJSN010000012.1, forward strand.
GGTATCCGCGATTTGCTTGTTGCGGTGACCGCGTGCGACCTCTTTGAGGATCTGCATTTCTCGCTCGGTCAGGGTATCGAGCAACGAATCCTGCACGTGGTTATCGGCTAAACATTCACGCACGAGATCGCTGTAGGCGTGTCCGCCACATAAGGCTTGCTTAAGCAGGGCGATCAGTTGATCGGGCTCGGTATCTTTTAACAGATAGCCATCCGCACCGGCATTGATCAGCGCATGCATGTCGGCGCGACTATCAGACACGGTGAGAACCACAATGCACGCCTGAATGCCTTCGAGGCGCATCGCATTGAGAGTATCTAACCCTGACATGCCTTTCATGTTCAAATCTAACAAGATCAAATCGGGTTCAACATCGATCGCCAGTTGCACGGCATCGGCCCCATTGCTGGCTTCGCCGACGATCTCAAATTCCCCTTCAAAACTTAACAGTTGGCTGATCCCCCGCCGCATCAGCGGGTGATCATCAACAATCAATATTTTCCAGCTCGTCATTCTCTGTATCCTTGCGGCTTGGGCGTAAAGTGAAGGCTGACGGTGCAACCTTCGCCTTGGGCGGTTGTTATAGTCAGTGTACCGTGCAAACGAGAGGCTCGTTCGGTCATGATCGCAAGGCCATAGTGGTTGAGCTTGTGATCGTTGGGGTCAAAGCCTTGGCCATCATCGTGAATGCTGATCGTGACGCTGTCTGCGTCGTGTTCAGCGTGGGATGAGGACGCGTGATTTTGCTGGCAGCGCACGGTAATGGTGTTGGCGTTCGCGTGTTTGATGGCGTTCAACACGGCTTCTCGGATCAATTGCAGCAAGTGCACTTGATGGTGGGCATCCAAATTTAAAGACGACAACCGGTTATCGAGGGTGATCAACGCGGAGCTTCGTGCTTCTAATGGGGTGATCATCGCCCGTAACGCCTCGCCCAAATGGGCTTCTTTAATGCTGAGACGAAAGGTACTGAGCAATTCGCGCAGCTGGGTGTAGGCGCCAGACAGGCCGTGGTCGATTTCTTGAATCACCGTGTTGGCGGCATCCGGGTTGTTCACTTGCCGTTTAAGCAGTGTGACTTGAATTTTCAAGTAAGACAACGACTGGGCTAACGAATCGTGCAGTTCGCGCGCAATGGTGGCGCGTTCTTCCATCAATAATAATTGCTCGGCCTGTTTTTGGGCGCGGTTGTAATAAATACCGCGTGCCAGTGTACGGCTGATGTTTTCAATTAGGCTGTGATCCGGACAAGGCAGGGTGTATTGCCAACCAAGGTGGCCTTGCACTTTGCCGTCGATCTCTAATTCTTGGTAGTGCCAGTTGGCATCGGTTGGTTGGCCTGCGGTTAATTCAGTATTGGCGCCGTTACTTTCCTCGATGATCAATTTGGCCGCCGTCAGCCCTTCGATGGTGATCATGGTGTTCAGCATGGCATGGAAGTTTTTTGTGCTCAGGCGGCTTTCTTTGAGTTCTTGAGAGCAATCATACAGCACTTGTAAGGAGTCATTGGCTTGGCGTAAGCGGCGGGTTTTGGCGTCGACCTGTTGTTCCAGATTGCGATACAGCTTACCCAATTCGCTGGCCATGGAGGAGAATGCCCCCGCTAACACACCCAATTCGTTGTCACTCTTTACCGGCAAGACCAGATCAAAATTCCCATTCTGCACTTGCTCACTGGCAACAACCAACTGGTTGAGCGGGTTGACAATTTTTCGCTGGGTGAAGTGAATGATGAACAGCGTAATGAACAAAATCAAACTCAGGCCAATCCCCCCGACAATCGCTAATAACTGCAATTTGACGATCGAAAATTCCTGCAGCGCGTAGACGAATTGATCAATGCGATCAACAAACTGAGCCACGTCAGTCAGAAATTGTGCTTCGTGACCGTTTTGTAATAACGGGTACAAATCCGCCCAGCGGGCGATCAGGTGATCATAATGCTGTTGAATGCTGGTGGGCACCGTCCAATGGTTAAGTGCTGCCATAGAAGGGGAAAACAACGATTGTTCAAAATGCACCACATGATCATTCAACTGCGGTGATTGGGTTTGAATGTCGTAAGCCAATCGGTAGCTTTGCATGCGCAATGAGCCGGACACATTGATCGCTTCGGCATCATTCAAGCTTGATGCCAGCGTCAGTAAGGCAAAGCTGGTGGTCAGGACAGACAGCAGGACGATCACCAGCATGGCACGGGCGATGGTACTGGCGACAGGCTTAAGCGGCTGAGTTTGCAAATCATTCCCTTCTTTTGGGTACATCTATGGAGCCCTTGTCTGTGTGTGTCTCAACTATAGTTAAAGAGTACCAAGCACAGGGGGCGGTGGTGGATGACGTCTGATTTCAGGCTTCGTGTGGTGGCGATGTCACGCTGCAACTCGCAGTACGTGCTTATAGTGTGAAGAGTATCAATTTGATTTATTGATCTAAAACAATTTTGCCCCCTAATTAACCCTAACGGGGTATTTAGGTAATTGTGACGAGATTTACACTACCGCATATAAAAATGACAGCTTGTGAAAAATTAATCGCAATTAATGCCGGTATCTGTCGTGTATACCTCGTTGTAGCGGCTGAGTCCTTCAACCGTCACGATCATTTTGTTCATAACTTTTTACAAAGGATGTGTCGATGTTTGATCGTTCCCGTCGTCGCTTATTCATGCGGCGCCAGCAACCGGATTTTCCGCGTCTGCCTTGGGTGGTTGATGAAGATACTTTCACCGATCACTGCACCCGTTGCAATCAATGTGTCTCGCACTGTGAAACGCAGATCATCACCAAGGGGGACGGGGGGTTTCCGACGGTCGATTTTCAGCGGGGTGAATGCACCTTTTGTTATCGCTGTGCTGATGCCTGTCCGGAGCCGTTGTTTCGCCCTCAGGCAGAGTCACCGTGGGACATGGTGGCGGCGATCAGCACGGAGTGTTTGGCGCAGAAAAACGTTGAATGCCGCAGTTGCGGGGACATGTGCGAGACACAAGCGATCGGTTTTAAGCTGCAAGTGGGCGGGGTCGCGACACCCATCATTGAGGCAGATGCCTGTACCGGATGCGGTGCGTGTGTGGCCGTTTGCCCGACCTCTGCCATCACCCTTGCCTTACAACATCCAGAAGGAGAGTAGCAATGTCATCATTACAGGAAGTGCATATCTCGAGCTTAGTGGTGCATGTTAAACCTCAGCATTTGGCATCGGTGAAAGTGCAGATTGAGGCAATGCCCAATGCCGAAATATACGGCGACAGCGAAGAAGGGAAGGTCATTGTGGTGCTTGAAACTGAAAATCAAGGCTATGTGACGGACACCATCGACAAAATTAATAACTTAGAACACGTTCTGACCACGTTTTTAGTGTTCCACCAAATCGAACGCATTGACGCGCAATCTGAGGATGATTCATGAAAATGACAAGACGTGCATTTGTGAAAGCAAATGCCGCCATTTCGGCCGCTGCGGTAGCCGGTATTACGCTGCCTGCTTCTGCCACGAACTTAATTGTGAGTGCAGATGAAACCAACATTAAGTGGGATAAAGCGCCTTGTCGTTTTTGTGGCACAGGGTGTTCTGTGTTGGTGGGTACCCAAAATGGCCGCGTTGTGGCGACCCAAGGGGATCCTGAAGCACCCGTGAATAAGGGCTTGAACTGCATCAAAGGCTACTTCCTGTCTAAAATCATGTACGGCAAAGACCGTCTGCAAACCCCGATGTTGCGGATGAAAGACGGCAAATTCCATAAAGACGGTGACTTTCAACCCGTGTCGTGGGATCAAGCGTTTGATGTGATGGCGGAAAAATGGAAAGCCGCGTTGAAAAAGCAAGGCCCCTCCGGTGTCGGCATGTTCGGCTCTGGTCAGTGGACTGTGATGGAAGGGTACGCCGCATCGAAAATGATGAAAGCAGGCTTCCGTTCCAACAATATTGATCCCAACGCGCGTCACTGTATGGCGTCTGCCGTAGTGGGCTTTATGCGTACCTTCGGGATTGATGAGCCGATGGGCTGTTATGACGATTTCGAGCATGCGGATTCGTTCGTGCTGTGGGGCTCGAACATGGCGGAGATGCACCCGGTATTGTGGACCCGTATTACGGACCGCCGTTTGAGTCACCCCCATGTGAAAGTGAACGTGATGTCGACGTATACCCACCGCTCGTTTGAGTTGGCGGATAACGGCATGATATTTACGCCACAAACGGATCTGGCGATTGCTAATTTCATTGCCAACTACATTATCCAAAACGATGCGGTGAACTGGGATTTCGTGAATAAGCACACCCATTTTAAACGTGCAGAAACCGATATCGGTTATGGCCTGCGTGATGAGCATCCGTTACAGCAGCAAGCCAAACACGCCAACTCGGGCAAAATGTACCCGATGACGTTTGAAGAATACAAAGCCTCGGTGGCGGAATACACCGTAGAAAAAGCGTCTGAAATGTCAGGCGTGCCACAAGATAAACTGATTGATTTGGCCAAGCAGTATGCCGATCCTAACCGCAAAGTGATGTCATTGTGGACCATGGGCATGAACCAGCACACCCGTGGTGTGTGGATGAACAGCTTGGTGTACAACATTCACCTACTTACGGGCAAAATCTCTCAGCCGGGTAACAGCCCGTTCTCGTTGACCGGCCAGCCATCTGCATGTGGTACCGCCCGTGAAGTGGGGACGTTTGCTCACCGTTTACCGGCTGACATGGTCGTCGCGAACCCGAAACACCGCGCCATTGCCGAGGATATTTGGCAACTGCCGGAAGGGACGATTCCACCGAAACCGGGTTACCACGCCGTGTTGCAAGACCGCATGCTCAAAGACGGAAAAATGAATGCGTATTGGATCATGTGTAACAACAATATGCAGGCAGGCCCGAATATTAATGAAGAACGCCTGCCGGGTTACCGCAACCCTGCCAACTTCATTGTGTGTTCTGATCCGTATCCCACGGTAACGGCACAAGCATCGGATCTGATTTTGCCCACGGCAATGTGGGTAGAAAAAGAAGGCGCCTACGGGAACGCAGAGCGTCGTACCCAAGTGTGGTATCAGCAGGTACAGGCTGGTGGGGAAGCAAAATCGGATCTGTGGCAGATCATGGAGTTTTCTAAGCGCTTTACCGTGGAAGAAGTGTGGGGTGAAGAGCTGCTAGCGAAAGCCCCTCAGTACCGTGGTAAGACGATGTACGACGTGTTGTTCCGCAACGGCGAGGTGGACAAGTTCCCGCTGTCAGAAGCACAACCGTTGAATGACGACGCACAAGCGCAGGGGTTCTACGTCCAAAAAGGCTTGTTTGAAGAATACGCGCGCTTTGGTCGTGGTCACGGTCACGATTTGGCCCCGTATGACACTTACCATCAGGTGCGCGGTCTGCGTTGGCCGGTGGTGGATGGCAAAGAAACCCAGTGGCGTTTTGCAGAAGGATCGGATCCTTACGTGCCAGTCGGTGAAAAATTCCGTTTCTACGGCCACAAAGACGGCAAAGCCAACATCATTTTTGCTCCGTTTGAGCCCGCACCGGAAGTGCCCGACAGCGAATACGATTTGTGGCTCTGTACCGGTCGTGTATTGGAGCATTGGCATACCGGCACCATGACCCGCCGCGTGCCGGAGTTGTACAAAGCGGTACCTGATGCGGTGTGTTATATCCACCCGGCAGATGCGAAAGCCCGCGGTGTACGCCGTGGCGATGAGGTGCTGCTGGCATCACGTCGGGGTGAGGTGCGTTGTCGCGTCGAAACCCGTGGCCGTAACCGCCCACCAGAAGGCTTGGTGTTTGTGCCGTTCTTTGATGCCCGCATTTTGGTCAACAAACTGATTTTGGACGCGACGGATCCGTTGTCGAAGCAGACCGACTTCAAAAAATGTCCGATTAAGATCACGAAAATCTAACGACGTCATCCTGTTGCAAAGTAGACGCTTCGTGCGGTGTTCACCGCGTGGGGCGGGGCGTCTGCTGATTGAATATAGCCTGTAGGCGGAGAAGAAAATGAAACAATTAATGATCGCGGTGATGGCAGTTGGCATGCTGCTGACCGGCGTGGTACAGAGTGCTGAAGACAATCCGGGCGGTATCGGTGGGGTGGAATCACTGCGTGGCGCTAGCGAGCTAGAAACCACACGTCCCGCGGATCCGATGAAGCGTTACCCGCGTGATCAAGGGGTGATTGACAGTGATTATGTCTACCAACCACCGTTGATCCCGCACACCATTCGTAATTACGAAGTGTCGCAAAATGCCAACAAGTGTTTGGCTTGCCACAGCTGGAAAAATGCCAAAGAAATGGGTGCCACCAAGATCAGCGTGACACACTACCAATCGCCACGTGAAGGGCAAGTGTTGTCTGATGTGTCACCAGCGCGTTATTTCTGTTTGCAGTGCCATGTGCCGCAAGCGGATGCAAAACCGTTGGTCGGTAACGATTTTAAACGTGTTGATGCCTTGCGCTAATCACCGCCAAGAAGCAGAGAGAGGCTAAAGATGAAAATCATAAAGGCATTTTGGCGCCGTTTAACGTCACCGAGTAAAGTGGCGGTGGGCGTGGTGTTATTCATGGGCTTCATGGGCGGTTTGCTGTTCTGGGGTGCATTCAACACCGGCATGGAAGCGACCAATACCGAAGCATTCTGTTCGGGGTGTCATGCGCCGATCGTGAAAGAAATTCAAGAAACTGTGCACTACTCTAACCGTTCTGGGGTACGGGCGATCTGTTCAGATTGCCATGTGCCACACAATTGGACCGACAAAATGGTGCGTAAAGTACAGGCTTCAAAAGAGCTGGTGGCCCATGCATTAGGGACCATTGATACGGAAGAGAAGTTTCAGGCGCGACGGGGACATTTGGCCAATCGTGAGTGGCAGCGGATGAAAGACAATGACTCGCAAGAGTGCCGAAACTGTCACGAGTTCGAGTTCATGGATTTCTCAGAGCAAGGGCCGCGCAGTGTGAAACAGCACTCAACGGCGTTGGCATCCGGCGATAAAACCTGTGTGGATTGCCACAAGGGGATCGCCCATAAGCTACCGGACATGAAAGGCGTGGAAGGCTGGCAGTAACGAAAGGAGAGAAGAATGAGTACGCTTGAATCCATCATTTGGCACACCTTGGGTTACGCGGCCATGCCGGTGATTATCCTGAGTGGCTTTGTTGCTGTCGCGGCGGTGTCTGTGTGGCTGCTATCATTGGGTAAAGACAAGGCACCATAAACGGGTCGACACCGTGTTAAAGGCGGTGTTTGCGGCAATTAAAAAGCCATGTTGATGTCTCAGCATGGCTTTTTTGTTGGCATCACAGATCAGGGCGACGGCATCCGATGAGGGGAAAAAAGCGCAATGGTGGCTAAACCTAACCATAACAGGTCAATCGGCCCCCATTCCTGCAGGAAAAGCCAGAGTGTGTGCGATTCTACAATGAAATCGATCACTTGCAAGATGACCATGCTGGCGATGCCAAGCAAGCAAAAAAGTTGAAAACTGGCTCTGTCCATCGATATACCCTCAATGCATCACTGTACAAAGTATAGATCGCATTGAGAATTATTATCAATTGTTATGTGCGTTATTCTTCCACTAAGTAACCCGCCGTCAGTAAATGCTGACGAAACTGTTCGGCACGCTCTCGGTTAACCCCGAAATCTGAATACCCGACGCGTGACGCCGATCGGATTATCAAGTGATCGCCATCTCGTTTGACTTCAAAATCATCAATAAAGCGGAAAATCGTGCTGGTACATTCAACACGAAAATACTGCGCCTGTTCATCTGCCAATGCCGCACCGGGTAACGTCAGGGCTAAGCGCTGAATTTGCTTCCAACTGTGGCTGCCTTTGTCTGTGAGCATAAAAGGAGACAGGGCATGCTGCTCTCTCTCATCCAAGGTAGAAACACAATTAGGGCTATCGCTGCAGATCTGGTTGATGTGATAACGGTTAATGGTCGAGTCGGCATGTTCATGACTGCCACAGGCCATCAGCAGACTGCTAAGGCCAAGTAAGGTCATTGTGCGAGACAGAGTAAGGCGCATGGTGATATCTCCTTATAAGGCCGTACGCGTATCAGAACTGGGTATAGAGGATGAATCCGACCCAGGAAGCGACCAGTAATCCCCAAGGTAGCCATTGTGTACGCGTTGGGGGCGAGTGTTGGGTGGATGCATCCGCAACGGTTGCCGCGGCGTCGTCTACGATTGACGGCTGTTCCTTGGTGCCTTTTTTACGTTGTTTGTCGCGTTCTCGGGATTTGACTTTTTGCTGCTTTTTATACAGCTCAATGCCGTGCTGGATCCCTTGGGCAATGAGTTTGGTTTGTTCCTTGGTTTGCCCTGGTTTTTGAGTCGCACGGGCCATATTCATCGCTTCCTGTTGCGTTTCCGGTGAGGGAGTCGAATGTACTTTTTTCGTCGCCATGAAATCTTATCAGTCAGAATGAGGATAAGTAAATTATACCGATAGCGTAAGTAAATGGTAAGTGATGGTAAAAGATGTCCTAAGGAACGTAATTATATTTCAATAAATGTACAGAGTGTGAATGCGATGTTTATGCTTTTGTTATGCAATAAACACATGAAAAGTAATGGTAATGTGCGTATGTCGCAGTGAGATTTGAATAAGATTACGTATTGTGATGTCTGTAATAAAATTAGAAAAACGCCATTTTAGAACGGAAAAAACGTGATCTGGCTTACAAGACGTATATCCAAAGAGTGCGGTTCGCCACAGAATTTAGCGTTTGGTGTGGTGGTAGTCGTGGAAAGGATTATCTTGACGCTACGGTATGACAACAACACCTTCTTGGCTGTATCAGATGAGGAGGTATTGACCGAGTGTACGACGACCCGCTGGCTAGCTATTGAAAAACGGCTGACTCACCTCCATTGCATAAAGAGCAATGTTAATGAGGAAAGTCAGTGTTATATCCAATAGAAGCCTACGACAAGCATGGCTTGTTGAAACCGTCAGCCATGTTGTGGCTGTGTTTATGGTTTAGCGCGAAGGCATGGATTGTCTTTGTGATGGCGGGGGCAAGTCGACAACACGGAGCGCAAGTGCTCGAGATACTGTACCCGTTGCCAGAAAATTTGTATCTGGCGATGGGGTTGGGGTTACCCGCAGTGATCTTTATGTGGCTTGCGGGTTACCGACACAAAAATAATAAGGTTATAAATTGGGTATGGCAGCGTGGTAAATCGGTACTCCTGCTGAGCTATACCATTGATTGTGCTTTGCAAGTGTACCAATTGGTGCTCACACACGGTGAGTTCAGTTGGACCCGCGCGTTAAGTTTATTGCTTACACTTTGGCTCGGGTTTTACCTCTACCGCAGTTCGCGGGTCAGGAATACATTTGCGGATAAGCCGTTAGAAGAGGTAAAGAGTCATGAACGAATGGGGTAAAGGCTTAGTCCTGTTCAGTGCGCTATTAAGCCCACTGGCAATGGCTGACTGGCTGCTGGATGTCAATTTTGAAGTGACCGGTGCATCGGGTATTACGCAGTCTGTGAATACATCACTGTCGTTATTGCCCGGTGAAGAAACGGTCTTTTTCGGCACGGCAGATGCCGATCACAGTGCACGTGAATTGGTGGGTAGCGCAGAGTTGCTGGCGATTTCTGCCGAAGAAGTGACGATTGCGTTTAAAGTCAAAGAGCGTCTGGATGACGGTGGTTGGCGTACGGTGATTGCACCGACATTATCGACGGGGTTGGATACGCCAGCGTTGTTTGAGTCAACCGACAGCGATGATGAGCAAGTCAAATTACAGGTGGCAGTTACAACCGTATAAGGAGATCATTTTGTCTTGTATGCTGCATTAAAACGCGCCTTATCAGGCGCGTTTTTTATGGTTGTTACCATGCTTTTTTCGTGAATTTTCATTCTCTTTACCACCAATTACCGCTGTTTAATGCCCTCTGTCCCTACCTTGTATTCCGCTCCCTGTGCGGTTTCCTGTTCATTACTGTTTATGCCGTTCCATCAATGATGCGGCATGTGTTGTGATGATTAAATCGGATGAGCCTATCAGGTTATCTGTGAGGGCTGACAATGATCAACTTTCCCGATGTAAATCGCGCTATAATCCTTGCGAATTCAGTTTATCCTGATGTGATTGCCCAATAACACCCAAGCTTGGTGCAATGTACGGTGAGAGATCACGCAGGATACATATCAGCACTCGCTATTTAGGAGAAGAGTATGGCCACTGCACAACCTCTGATTTTGCCTGAGGCAGGTCCATTTGCATTGTATGCAGTAATGAAAGTGACAGGCGACGCAACGTCGGTGGTGAAGCAATGTCAGCAGATCCACCATTTGGTTGCTACGTTGAACGAGCAACAGCCGCATTCTGATCTTCGTGCGAGCATTGCGTTCGGTAAAGATTTTTGGTTATCGCTAGAGAAGGGCTGTCCGGCTGAGTTTGATAACTTTGTGGCGTTAGGCCAAGGCGACATCACGGCACCGGCGACCGGTGGCGACATCCTGCTGCACGTGAACTCTAGTCGTCACGATTTGAACTTCTACTTGCTGCGTCAGTTCATGCAGCCGATCGCCGATCAGGTAGAGGTGATGGATGAAACGTACGGCTTCAAATATTTGGATGCCCGTGACATGACAGACTTCATTGATGGCACGGAAAACCCGAAAACCCGCGAAGCGCGTTCTGACGTCGCACTGATCAACAGCGGTGACTATGCGGGTGGTAGTTTTGTGATGCTACAGCGTTTTGTTCACAACCTGCCTGCATGGAACCGTTTGAACATGCAAGCGCAGGAAAAAGTGATTGGTCGTACGAAGCCTGACTCTGTTGAGCTTGAGGATGTACCTGCGGCTTCCCACGTAGGCCGTGTTGATATCAAAGAAGAAGGCAAAGGCTTGAAAATTGTCCGTCATAGCCTGCCATACGGCACGGTAACGGGCGATCACGGCTTGTTGTTCATTGCGTATTGTCATACTCAGCATAACTTCAAAGTGATGCTAGAGAGCATGTACGGCGAAACAGACGGTAAAACTGATCAGCTTTTGCGCTTTACAACCGCGATGACAGGCGCGTACTTCTTCGCACCGTCAATGGAAGTGCTTGCCGCGCTGTAAGCGTTGAAGCCTAATCGCATTGAAAGACGAATCCCTAGTCGAAAGGCTGGGGATTTTTTTTGAAAAGAAAGGGGCGAGTGTCTAGGGACGGGTCTCGCTGCGCTCCGAGTCAGTGCAGAAAGATTAGAAGCAAAAGCATTTGCCTATCTGATGAGAGAAGGCATTCGGTCCTTAGAACCTTAGAACCTCATAACCTAGCCCATTTTTTGCTTTTTCTTGATATGCGCAGACTCGTTTCTGCCCCTTCTTTGCTCTTCCGCTTTTACTCGTCCCTGTAAACTCGCGACTCGAATTTTAAGTATAAAAAAACGCCGCCCGTAGGCAGCGTTTTTGCAAAGATTGAAGCAATCTTATTTCTTGATGCGGATAACTGGAGTAACACCCACAGTTGTTGCGCCAGAAAGTTTGTTCAGCTCTTTGATTTCGTCCATGTTAGAGATAACAACTGGAGTCAGAGTTGATTTCGCTTTCTCTTCTAGCAATGCTAGATCGAACTCGATGATCGTGTCGCCCACTTTCACTGTTTGGCCTTCTTCCGCGATACGCGTGAAGCCTTCACCTTTCAGTTCAACAGTGTCGATACCGAAGTGAACGAATAGCTCGATGCCGTCGTCAGACTCGATAGAGAATGCGTGGTTAGTTTCGAAAATCTTACCGATAGTACCGTTTACTGGTGCAACCATTTTGTTGCCAGCAGGTTTGATAGCGATACCGTCACCAACGATTTTTTCTGCGAACACAACATCTGGCACATCTTCGATGTTAACGATTTCACCAGATAGTGGTGCGATGATTTCAATTGCACCAGCTTCGCTGCTGTCGTCAGAAACCAGCTTCTTCAATTTGTCAAACAGACCCATATCGTTGCTCCTAAGCGTTGTTATTTTATCTGCAGGTATTTTAGCAGATGGTCTTTTCTGCGATGAATTTTTCTACGTGTGCTTCGATTTCAGCAGCAGTAGGCATAGCAAGCGCTTGCTCAGCCATAGCTTTTACATCAGCAAAATTTGCGTTACGGATAATTTTCTTAATGCGAGGAATTGAAATTCCGCTCATGCTGAATTCGTCCAGACCCATACCCAGTAGGAGTAGGGTTGCACGCTCATCACCCGCAAGCTCGCCACACATACCTGTCCACTTGCCTTCTTTGTGAGAAGCATCGATAACCTGCTTAATCACGGTCAGAACAGCTGGAGAGAGTGGGTTGTAAAGGTGAGAGATCAGCTCATTACCACGGTCAACGGCAAGAGTATACTGGGTTAAGTCATTAGTACCAATACTAAAGAACTCAACTTCTTTTGCTAAGTGGTGCGCAATCGCAGCAGCTGCTGGCGTTTCAACCATCACACCGATTTCGATGTTTTCGTCAAATGCCAGACCTTCAGTGCGAAGTTCAGCTTTGTATTCTTCCATCGCGGCTTTCAGTTCACGGATCTCTTCAACAGAAATGATCATTGGGAACATAATGCGGATTTTACCGTGTGCAGATGCACGAAGAATACCACGTAGCTGATCGCGTAGAATGTCACGACGGTCCAAGCTGATACGCACTGCGCGCCAACCTAGGAACGGGTTCATTTCTTTTGGTAGATCCATGTACGGTAGGTCTTTATCACCACCGATATCCATAGTACGGATAATCACAGATTCGCCATGCATTGCTTCAGCAACGGCTTTATATGCAGCATACTGCTCTTCCTCGGTAGGAAGGGCATCGCGATCCATGAACAAGAACTCGGTACGGTACAGGCCAACGCCTTCGCCACCGTTACGGTTGATACCGTCACAGTCTTTGACCGTACCAATGTTGCCACAGACTTCTACTTGCTTACCGTCTAGGGTGATAGCAGGCAGGTCTTTCAGCTTGGCTAATTCTTCTTTCTCAGCAAGGTTAGCGTCACGGGTCGCTTTAAATTGGGCTAGCTCATCGTCAGATGGGTTGATGATAATCGTGTTATTGATTGCATCAAGAATCAGCATATCGCCGTTCTTCACCTGAGTGGTAATGTTGTTTGTACCAACGATAGCTGGAAGTTCTAGAGAACGTGCCATGATAGAGGTGTGTGAGGTACGACCACCGATATCAGTGATGAAGCCGAGTACGTAATCTAGGTTGATCTGCGCGGTTTCAGAAGGGGTTAGGTCGTTAGCAACCAGAATCACTTCTTCATTGATCGCGCTCAGGTTAACAATGCTGATACCCAATGCATTCTTAACAAAGCGGTTACCGATATCACGGATGTCGGTGGCACGCTCTTTGAGGTATTCATCGTCTAGGGATTCAAGCGTCATCGCTTGCTCTTCGATGATTGCGTGGATCGCAACATCAGCAGAGGCATTGTTATCTTTAATGAAGGCTATGATTTCTTCTTCAAGCTCTTCATCTTCAAGCAACATGATGTGGCCTTCAAAGATGGCTTCTTTCTCTTCACCAAAGGTGATGCGTGCTTTTTCTTTGATAACTTCTAGTTGCTCAGATGATTTTTTTCGAGCATCGAAGAAACGCTGAATTTCGTTCTCGATTTGGTCTGCAGCGATAGAAGCTTTGTTAAATACAATCTCTTCTTCTTGCAGGAGTAGTGCTTTACCAAAAGCAATACCAGGAGACGCCAGGATACCTGAAATCATAGCCTTACCTTAAATTAACTTAAAACTAGGGGAAGTAATAGCGTGCTGCGTATTAGTGCAGTTCGTCCATTAGAGCAACTAGGTGGTCAACCGCTTCTTGAGCTTGTGCACCTTCAGCAGCGATAGTGACTACTGTGCCTTTTACTAGACCTAGAGTTTGAAGCTTGAACAGGCTTTTTGCGCTAGCGCTTTTGCCGTTTGAAGTCACTGTGATGTCTGCTTCGAAAGCTTTAGCTTCTTTAACGAACTGTGCTGCTGGACGAGTGTGTAGGCCGTTTTCTGCAGTGATCTCAACTTGCTTCTGATACATTTTTCACCCCGATGATAGATAATAATTATTTAATTTTTAACGTAACTGTTAGTGAACTTGCCTGTTCGGGCTTTTATTCGCTCACATGAGTATAAACTACCCAACAGTTCGATGTTTGAGATTAATCCAAGTCAATTTTTTGTGACTTTTCTCTCTTTTCTTTCTCCGGCATGGCCATTTTGTGACCTTTTATTTCGGAGCTAGAAATAATATACAACGGATTTATATTAGAGCTAAAATCAAAATGCAACAAAAAAGCCCCCCGAAGGGAGGCTTTTAGCTGAAAAACGTTAACTCATCATGTGAAAGTGTGATCACTGTTGGGTTTCTTTTTCAGTAAAAATACCGGCAAAGAGCGCGGTGGATAAATAACGTTCGCCTGAACTTGGTAGGATAACGACGATGTTTTTACCTGCAAATTCGGGACGCTCAGCCACTCGGTTAGCGGCAACGACGGCAGCACCGGATGAGATACCAGCCAGGATCCCTTCTTCTTCCATCAGACGACGTGCCATTTCAATGGCGTCGTCAGAGCTTACCAGCTCCACTTCATCGATCAAAGCTAATTCAAGGTTACCCGGAATGAAGCCCGCACCGATCCCTTGGATCTTGTGTGGTGCAGGTTTAATGTCGTCGCCGTTACGTGCTTGGGTGATCACTGGGGATTCACTTGGTTCAACGGCTACCGTGGTAATGGCTTTGCCTTTGGTCTGCTTGATGTAACGGCTGACGCCCGTTAGCGTACCGCCGGTACCCACGCCAGAGACGAAGACATCGATCTCACCGTCGGTGGCATCCCAGATTTCTGGGCCCGTCGTTTTTTCGTGGATTTCAGGATTTGCTGGGTTGTTGAATTGCTGAAGCAGCAAGAACTTTTCTGGGGCAGACGCGACGATTTCTTCGGCTTTTTCAATCGCCCCTTTCATGCCTTTTGGTGCTTCTGTTAGCACGAGTTTCGCGCCAAGGGCTTTGAGCAGTTTACGACGCTCAAGGCTCATGCTTTCTGGCATGGTTAATGTCAGTTTGTAGCCACGTGCTGCAGCAACGAAGGCCAGTGCGACACCGGTGTTACCACTGGTTGGCTCAACCAGTTCAACACCTTCTTTCAGTAGGCCTTTTTTCTCTGCATCCCAAATCATGTTCGCGCCAATACGGCACTTAACACTGAAACTTGGGTTACGGGCTTCAATTTTAGCCAGCACATTGCCGTTGCTGACACGGTTGAGGCGTACTAGCGGAGTATTACCCACTGTTAGAGAGTTATCTTCGTAAATCTTACTCATAGTGATCGTTCCTTCGTAACACGTTCAAATTTAAATGACACACCAAGCATACCCAATGCAGGCAGATTGGAAAGGAATTTGTGGTTATATCTTATTGTTATAAAGGAGGATAGCAGAATAAATGCGGTGTGCAGGGAGAAGATGAAATAAGTCTCTGCGGTGAAGAAAAAGCAAGGCAGAGTGTGCCTTGCTTGGGGTGAGGGGGCGGTGTTGATTTCGCAGTACTGACTTAATGTGTGCGGTATTGATCTCGGTAGTGATCCACCCACATTGCCGTTGCGCCACAGACGGCAACAGGCATCACGAAGAGGTTTAAGATGGGCGTCATGGTACATACCATGACCAAGCTACCAAAGCTGAGTGACTTGCCGCGCTTGAGCTTCAGCGCGTCACGCATCGTAGGAAACGGCACTTTATGGTTATCAAACGGGTAGTCAGCATATTGGATACTCATCATCCATGCGCTGAATAAAAACCACAAAACCGGTCCCACGGTTTGGCCGATTGCTGGGATCCATAGCAAGATGAAGAGTCCCAATGCTTTTGGCAGGTAATATTTCAGTTTGATCCATTCACGGTGCATGATGCGAGGCACATCTTTCATGATGGCAGCCATGCCCGTATCGGGCGCTGGTTGACCCGTCAATTTTGCTTCGAGGTGTTCGGCGAGCAACCCATTAAATGGGGCGGCGATCCAGTTAGCAATGGTGCTGAACAAATACGAAAAGGTGACCAGCACAGCAACGGTGATCAGAGGCCACAATAAGTACGAGAGCCAGTCGAGCCACGTTGGTAACAGGCTCATCCAGCCGTCAATCCAGTCACTCAATTGGCTGAGGATAAAACCGAATGCGGTGCCAAAGAGCACCATGTTGATAAGCAGTGGCAACAAGACAAAGCGGCGGGTACCCGGCTGCATCGCTAAAGAAAATCCGCGGAAAAAATACCCCGCACCACTGAGAGGTGCTTGTATTGGCTGAGGGGGTTGCATAAAGGCTCCTTGGCAATCGTTGATTTTTTTGTACATTTGGCGTGGCCATGACTATCAATGATATTAACGGTGTTAGCTTGTGAGAAGCAAATCGGTGCCGTTAGCACAAATCAGAGGGGCTATAAGTGGTTAAGGATTGGTCGATTGTGCGTTCAATAACGCTATATTGCATGAATCGCCATATTCACCTTCTCATTCTGTTTTGAGTTTTGATACAGTAGATGGGCGTCTCTTTTTTCGGTGAAACTGTCAAAATGTGATACGTAGCAGAGTTCCGTCTCTTTACCTTGGAACCAACACCATTTCTCTGTGGTCGGTAAAGAGAGACAGAGGGATTTGTAATAGTTGTGGTAGTGCCTGGAGGGATGTCCAGACAGGCGGTGCTTTTTGGTTGATTCACCCTTGATGGGTAACAAGTAAATTCAGAGTATTCATATGCAGGAATTGCGTCTGGTTCTTATTATTGTCGGTGCCCTTGCGATTGCAGCGTTGCTGTTGCACGGTTTATGGAGTAGCCGAAAGGAAAAACCCGCCAAATTTGGTGAGAAACCGTTAGGAAAGTTGGATGATTCATCACGTGATTCAGACGGTTTCGATCACGATGGAGTAGGCAGTGTTCGAGTGATGAACAATGACACTGCGCCCGTTGAACCTCTTCGAACTGAAAGGAAAGAACCAGCGTTACATTTCGGGGCGAAACCGGAAGCGGATCCACTCTTGGATGGCCTATCTACGGATATTCAGCCTGGGGATAACGTTCCAGCGGACAGCGTGCCTGTCGCACACCCTGAGCCTGTGGTTGAGCCTCAACCCGTTGTTGCGCCACAAGCAACGGCGTCGCAAGGTATTGTACAGCGTGCGATGGCGCAAAATGTGATGTCGACAGCAGAGGTGACCGCTCCCCAGATGATGACGCCAGAGGTGTCTGTCGCACCTCAAACACAGACGGTGTCTCCGCGCCAAGTGTCACATGCAGCAGCCCCTGCCGCCAAGCCAGCACCAATCGCTGAGCCTACGGTTACGCCAGCGTCTGCGATGTCGGAACCTGCGGTTCAAACGCGCGTTGAGCCGACGTTAAGTGCGATGAATGAAACGCCGGTGATTGAGCCGACGCTGACCATTGAAGACATTGAACGTGGTCAGCAACAAACGGCCGTCGAAGATATGATTGTGGTTGAACCGAGTGATCAACCTTTTCAGGTTGAACAACCAACAGGCCAGCCGCAACCTGCTGAGCAGCGTCCCGTTGTTGCACCGGAGCCGGTAATGGTTTCGCCTGTTGCAGCGCAACCTCAGGCTGCTATGCCAGAGCCAGAGCCAGAGCCAGAGCCAGAAGTGCTGCCACCGGATTTCTTGGTGTTGAACGTGCATGCTCGCCATGGTGATGTGCTACGGGGTAATAAGCTCTTCACCGCGTTTGAACAACACAATCTGATTTTTGGTGACAACGCGGTGTATCACCGTCATAGCGATATGGCAGGGACAGGGCCGAGTTTGTTCTGCGCAACCAACATGGTGCATCCAGCTCATTTTCCTGTGGGTGGGAACGAGCAGTTTGAAACCCCAGGGGTGGCGTTCTACTTGATGCTGCCATGCCAAGCTGGGCGTGCTGACCAATCATTTAACTTGATGTTGCAAACGGTTCAACGCATTGCGGATGTCCTGGAAGCGGATGTGCTTGATCACGAACGTAACCTGATCACACCACGCCGTATTACGGAATACCGTGAAAAAGCGATGCGTTACTCACACGCTTAAGCCGCAGGGCGACACCTTTATTTTTGAGCCCTTTATACCTTGTTGTATAGAGGGCTTTGTTTTTTGTACTGCGCAATATCTGTTCATGACGTCCATCATGAAAGAGGGCGGAGTAATAGAATATGAATAGGAAAAACAATGAGTCATGATATTCAGCAGCAATTGAACACGCTGCGCGATCGTCTTGCCTATCACGGTCATCGCTATTACGTTGAAGATAATCCTGAGATTCCGGATGCTGAATATGACCGTATGATGCAAGAGTTGTTGCGATTAGAAGCCGCGCACCCAGAACTCATCAGCGTCGATTCTCCTAGCCAGCGTGTCGGTGGTACACCACTGGATGGCTTTACCCAAGTGAAGCACGAGATCCCGATGCTGTCGTTGGATAATGCGTTTAACGATGACGATTTACGTGCGTTTGAAAAACGTTTGCGTGATCGCTTGCCGGGCCACACTGATGTGTCTTACTGTTGTGAGCCGAAGCTGGATGGCTTGGCGGTCAGTTTGATGTATGTCGATGGTGTATTGGTGCAAGCGGCGACACGCGGTGACGGCTCCACCGGTGAGAACATTACCGAGAATGTACGTACTATTCGTGCTATCCCGCTGAAATTACAGGGAAGCGATTGGCCTGCACGTTTGGAAGTGCGTGGTGAAGTGTTCATGCCGAAAAAAGGGTTTGATGCACTGAATGAACGCGCGTTAAAGAAAGGCGAAAAACCTTTTGCCAACCCACGTAATGCCGCCGCAGGCAGTTTGCGTCAGCTGGATTCCCGCATTACTGCGACACGTCCGTTGAGTTTCTATGCGTATTCTACCGGGGTGGTGGAAGGCATGACGCTGGCCGACGGCCAGTACGAGCGCTTAGTCCAGCTCAAAGCGTGGGGCTTGCCAATGTGTCCGGAGATCCGCGCGTTGGACTCGATGGATGCGGTGATTGCGTATCATCAGTCCATTGGTGAGAAACGCACGGCATTGCCGTATGAGATTGACGGCGTGGTCATAAAGATCAATGCCATTGAAACCCAACAACAATTGGGTTTTGTTGCCCGTGCGCCACGCTGGGCGATTGCGTATAAATTCCCCGCACAAGAAGAAATGACGCTGCTGAAAAATGTGGAGTTTCAGGTGGGCCGTACCGGCGCGATCACGCCCGTTGCGAAGCTAGAGCCGGTGTTTGTCGGTGGGGTGACGGTGAGCAATGCAACCTTGCACAATGCGGATGAAATTGCGCGTTTAGGTGTGATGATTGGCGAT
The DNA here is from genome assembly GCF_050337005.1 of Photobacterium japonica. Classification (NCBI taxonomy): domain Bacteria; kingdom Pseudomonadati; phylum Pseudomonadota; class Gammaproteobacteria; order Vibrionales; family Vibrionaceae; genus Photobacterium; species Photobacterium japonica. Next base: position 102,299 of record NZ_JAKJSN010000012.1, read on the forward strand.
ACCGTTGTGATCCGCCGCGCAGGTGATGTGATCCCTCAGGTGGCGTCGGTGGTTGAATCTCGCCGTCCGGCAGAGGCTCAAGCCATTGTGTTCCCGCAAACTTGCCCTGTGTGTGATTCTAAAGTGGAGCGCGTCGAAGGCGAAGCGGTGGCGCGTTGTTCCGGTGGCCTGTTCTGTCAGGCACAGCGTAAAGAAGCCCTTAAACACTTTGTGTCACGCAAAGCGCTGGATGTGGATGGTTGTGGCGAAAAGGTGATCGAGCAGTTAGTTGATCGCGAAATGGTGACGACACCGGCCGACCTTTTCACCCTCTCAGCGGGTGTCGTAACGGTATTAGAACGTATGGGGCCCAAATCGGCACAAAAACTGGTGGATGCCTTGGCGGCTTCCACGCTCACTACGTTGCCACGTTTCTTGTATTCATTGGGTATCCGCGAAGTTGGCGAAGCGACCGCAGCGAACTTGGCTAACCACTTTAAAACACTGGACGCGATTCAGATTGCTTCTCAAGAGCAACTGATTGAAGTACCAGACGTGGGCACCATTGTGGCCGCACATGTGTATAACTTCTTCCGCGAAGCACACAACCTTGCTGTGATCACACAATTACTTGCCGTTGGAATTCACTGGCCAGTGATTGAAGCGCCGGAAGAGGGCGCAACACGACCACTAGAAGGAAAGGTCGTCGTGCTGACAGGATCGTTATCTCAGTTGTCTCGTTCTGATGCAAAAGCCGCTCTGCAGCAATTGGGCGCCAAAGTGACGGGCAGTGTCTCTAAGAAAACAGATTTGCTGGTTGCAGGTGAAGCTGCTGGCTCAAAATTGGCGAAAGCACAAGAGTTAGGTATTGAAATTTGGGATGAGCAAGCGTTGGTGGATTTACTCGCCCATTAAGCTCGTTGATGTAAATGTGTGAATTTTGGTCAAAAGATCAGGCTCTGCCATAAATGTGGCAGGGCTTTATTTTTGCTCGTACGCAGAGGGAAATTGCGGGCAACGGTTTTTTTTTACCCCGAACCTAGCGGGTTAACGGAAGCCGTGAAGGCAAAAAATGACAGATGTAACTAATTTGCTAAATAAAATATTCTTTCGAGGTGACTCGCACTTTTAAGATATCAAAGTTACTCAAGTTGTTGTTTTTAAGTGGTTTGTTTGTTTGTTGCTTGCCTTGGTTGCGGTATTTTGATCGTGATCACTAATACGCGCAAAGTTTGCACTGAGTCATATTTTTAACACAATAAATTAAGTTCTCATTGATGTTTTTCAGGGCGAAAGTAGTCTTAGTGAGGAAGCAGACAGAGGTTCAACCAATAGGTTCAATCAAAGCGCTAAAAAAATATGAATTAGTCGGATTCACCGGCTGACATATCGGGAGAGTTACTTGCAGCCTTCGGCGGCCAACCTTTAAGGCGCAAGTAAACACAGCTAGTATTTTTAGGAGTTTTTTCCATGGAAATGTTCAAACGTACGCTACTAGGCGCTGCAATCGCAACAGCAGCAATGGCTTCAACAGGTGCTAACGCAGCAATCGATCTTCTAGACGGCAACGTGCAGCTTTACGGACAGGCTGCTGGTTTTGTTCAGTATTCATCTCCAGAAGCTAAAGGTTCTGATGATTCTGTTTCTGCTGTAATTGAATCACGTATCGGTTTCCGTGGTACGGTTGATTTTGATAACTTCGGTCCTAACCTTGTATGGCAGATTGAAGGCGGTAACGCAGACAATGATGGTTTCGACGCTAATACTCCTTGGGTTCACAAAAACAACGGTCAGTTTGGTGCGCGTGACACATTCCTAGGTTTTGACTTTGACGGTGTGGGTTCATTCAAATACGGTCGTCAGCTTGTCGCTGCTTACAACTACGTTGACTGGCCACACTCAAACCCAGGTCTAGGTAACGTTTTCGATTGGAACAACGATATCGGTGGTAACTACGAAGACCGTGCAAATGATGTATTGCGTTTTGACTCAGCTAACTGGGGCGGCTTCAACGTTCAAGCAACATTGAGCAACATGGCAACATCTACTGATGATGTTGCATACAGTATTGCAGCCTCTTACGGTGCAGACATGTTCAGCGTTCACGCAGGTTACTACCTGAACACGGCTGAAAAGTTCGACGCTACAGATACTCTTACTTCAGACGGTTCTGCATACACTATCTTCGGTGGCTCGATGTTCTTCGGTAACATCACGCTAACTGCGGCTGGTAAGTACATGACTGTTGACACACCACAGGGTGATGATAGCCAGTGGGCATACTCTGCAACAGCACAGTACGTACACAACGGTGCGTGGGTTTACAAAGTAGGCTACGCAGGTACTGGTGATGCAGATCTTGCTGGTGAAGGTAAGCAAGCGAACACTGATGATATGGCACTAACAGCGCGTCTAGGTTACCTACTACCAAGCGCATACCTATTTGCTGACGTTCGTCATTACGACATGAACGGCAACGATGAAGGTGCTGATTCAACCAACCTACTACTAGGTGTTGAATACTACTTCTAATTCCTAACCCGATTTAGAATGACCAGAACGAGCATTGATTTTCAATGCTCGTTTTTTATAGGAGAGATTAATGAAACTTGGAAAAGCCGTACTTTTTGCCAGTGTGTTTGCCGCAATGAGCAGTGCACAAGCAGCCGTAAATGTTGAATTTGCCACTGGGGTAGAGTCGATGTTTGTGAATGGAGAAAAAAAACTTAATCTCTTGGAATCAACAGAAAATGTTACGCTTGGTAATGGTTTTAACCAAGTGGTTGTTCGTGTATCGAAATTAATCGAAGGACAAGGGCAATTAGAAAAATACCGCTCAGTGCCGATCGTAATGACCTTTGAAGCAAGCGATCAAACGGTGTTGATTGAACCTACGATGCGTTTACTTAACTCCGTGGATAAGAGCAACTTTGATGCTAATCCATCAATGAAATTGGTCACGAAAAATGGCAGCGCCGTAAAGGCGAAGATTGATGTATTGCCAAAGAATATGACAGGTGATACGTCTACGCTGGTAGGGCGAAATTATCAAAATGAATTGACTACGTATAACCGCTCTCAAGGTTATGCTATCGCTGCAGCAGCGAAAGTCGCCCCAGCACCTGAGCCAAAAACATTCCAAATCATCGGTGCAGGCAGTGCAGATACACAAACGGCAGTTGCTGTACAGCAGCCCGTGCCATCAGGCAACAATGCGATGATTCTCATGCAAGCCGATTTCTTGCGTCTGTCTGACGCACAACGCCTATCATTCCTTAAGTGGGCGAATCAGCAATAATCTACGTTGTCATACGTGATATTGACGTATCGTACAATCGTACATGTGTATTCCTAGGGAGTGGACTCACCACTCCCTGACTGCTTTACTAGTTCACCTTGCCATTTTTTTGCATGGTGCAGATCATTAGTGGGATGTAGTCGACGCTGCCATCAGGCAATTTGCAATCTACCCATGGACCGGCTGCGGAAGAGCCATTGCCCCCACCGCCTTGCGTGCTGTTACCTTGTGAAGAACTGGCTAAAGCACCACCAGACAAAAATAACATCGTAGCCATTGCTGCAATTAGTAATCCTTTCATACACACCTCGATGAACGTAGGGAAAGTGTACTCCTTTACTAAACGAAGATAATTCAATCCGTTGCTTATCGTTGAATTAAGTTTATGTATAGCTGTCACAAAAGATCAAAAAAAACACACAAATAAATCTAATTTTTCATTCTCAATTAAGTGCTTTTGTTATTTTCTTTTTATTTCAGTAGGTTAGGTGTTTTTCTTGCTTGGGGGGATATGGGGTAAATACGGCTCCTTATTTTCAAGAGTAAAGTTTCTTTCTGCATAAATATAAATAGTGTGCATTGTCTTATATTTAGGGCAGGTAAAGTAAAAAATAAGTACTATTCAAGCAAAATGTAATATGGGTTATTAATTCCAAAAAGTGAAGAAGTGAATCAAACAGAAGTCTTGAATTCGCGAGGAACGGAATATTCACGTTGCCGGTGATGAAAATGGGGTTGACTGTTGTCTTGCTTTCATGGGCTTCACCCTCCGGATAACTCAGGAAGGCATGAGCGATGCTTACGGGAACGCTTGTAGATGTAGATGATGTCAGCCGTCTTGTCGTAATGTTGCTCTATGTAGCCAGTTGTCTTCATGATTGTAGATTTAGCCAACAGTGATAGAATAACAGCCATTTTCCCGATCAGCGGGATCTGATCCGCTGTAACTTCATTAATTAGGTAATGTTCAATGACGGTTAAAACTCGCTTTGCACCAAGCCCAACAGGCTTTTTGCACGTAGGTGGTGCGCGTACAGCGCTATATTCTTGGTTGTTTGCTAAACACATGGGTGGCGAATTTGTCCTTCGTATCGAAGATACTGACCTAGAGCGTTCTACACAGGAAGCGATCGATGCCATTATCGAAGGCATGGAATGGTTGGAGCTGAATTGGGATGAAGGTCCTTACTACCAGACCAAACGTTTTGATCGTTACAATGAAGTGGTTGATCAGCTACTGGCTGAAGATAAAGCGTACAAGTGTTACTGCCCGAAAGCGCTACTTGACGAACTGCGTGAAGAGCAAATGGCTGCAGGCCTGAAGCCGCGCTACGATGCAAATCACCCGAAAATTGTGGCAGCAAACGCAGCGGCAACAGAAGCGTCTCCGTTCTGCATTCGCTTCCGTAACCCGAAAGAAGGCACGGTTGTCTTTGAAGATAAGATCCGTGGCCGCATTGAAATCGCAAACAGCGAGTTGGATGACTTGATCATCCGCCGTACTGACGGTAGCCCGACGTATAACTTCTGTGTGGTAATTGATGACTGGGATATGGGTATTACCCAAGTGGTACGTGGTGAAGACCACATCAACAACACCCCACGTCAAATCAACATCTATGAAGCATTGGGTGCGCCAGTGCCTGAGTTTGCACACTGTGCAATGATTCTGGGTGATGACGGTGCGAAACTGTCTAAGCGCCACGGTGCGGTAAGCGTAATGCAGTACCGTGACGAAGGTTACCTACCACAAGCGCTACTGAACTACTTGGTGCGTTTGGGGTGGTCTCACGGTGACCAGGAAATTTTCTCACTGCAAGAGATGATTGATCTGTTCAGCCTTGAATCAGTGAGCAAGTCTGCGTCTGCATTCAACACTGACAAGCTACTTTGGTTGAATAACCACTACATTAAAACGGCTGAGCCAGCGTATGTGGCGAAGTACCTGCAATGGCACCTTGATCAGAAAGAAATTTCGACTGAAAACGGTCCTGCAGTAACAGACGTGATCACCCTAGTGGGTGAGCGTTGTAATACGCTGATCGAATTGGCTGAGCAGTCTCGTTACTTCTTCCAAGACTTTAACGAGTTTGAAGCGGGTGCGGCGAAGAAACACCTACGCCCAGTGGCGAAAGACGCGCTAGCGTTGGCATTGACGAAAGTGGATGCGCTGACGGAGTGGACCACTGAAAACCTACATGGCGTAATTGCACAAGTGTGTGAAGAGCTTGAGCTAGGCATGGGTAAAGTAGGCATGCCGTTGCGTGTTGCTGTTACCGGCCAAGGCCAGTCACCCTCTGTTGATGCAGTGATGCAGCTTGTGGGTAAAGCGCGCGTTATGGCACGTATCCAGATGGCGCTAGACTTCATTGCTGAGCGTGAAGCAAACAGCTAATCATTGCTTGTCGCAGTGATAGTGTGAAAATCCCGAGCGGAAAGCGACAGCTTTCCGCTTTTTTTATCGGTACTCGAAAAAAAACGTGATCATTTTCTCAGTTTTTGTGTGTGCTCATGCTTTGTTGGTTTCGATGTATTGACATGATTTGCTTAAGTTTTTATTATCGGTTTCAGATTTTGGGGCTATAGCTCAGCTGGGAGAGCGCTTCGCTGGCAGCGAAGAGGTCAGCGGTTCGATCCCGCTTAGCTCCACCAAATTTCAGAAAAAGACCTGACAGTGTCAGGTCTTTTTTTATGCCCGTTTTTTCTGTCTGATGCTTTATGTTAGACATAAAACATCAGGCATGCCTTATTGACGCTCTTTGGTGCCAATTAAGCTGGCATCATAGCCACCAAAAGCCTGATAAGGGCGCAGGCCAAACAACGGCATTATCGAATAAATATGGTCAAAAATATCGGCCTGTACCCCCTCGTAATACGCCCAATCCGTACTGTTCGTGAATGCATAAATTTGTAATGGAAGCCCTTCTTGTGTAGGCGCCAACTGACGGACCATCAGTAACATATATTGGTGAATGTCATTGTGTGAACGCAGGTATGTACTCAAGTACGCACGGAATATCCCTATGTTGGTTAACTGCCGCGTATTGAGGGTATGAGGAATGTCATCCAGCGCCTCATTAAAGGCATCAATCTCTTTCGTTTTTTCAAACAAAAACTCGCGCAGTATTCTCACTTCTTTTAATGCTTCAATCTCATCCGGCGTCATAAAACGGATTGAGGTGACATCGACATAGACCGAACGCATGATCCGGCGTCCACCGGAGTCCGACATGCCCTGCCAGTTAATAAACGGGTTTTGCACCAGCGCATAGGCCGGCAACATGCTAATGGTATTGTCAAAATTGCGGACTTTTACCGTGGTCAGTGAAATCTCTTCAACGGTACCGTTGGCGCTAAAGCCGTCCATTTCTATCCAATCATTCAGGCTGATCATGCGATTCGCCGATAACTGGATCCCCGCCACAAAGCCCAACAGGGTGTCTTTGAAAATCAACATGACAAAGCCGGTGGCCACGCCTAATCCACTGAGGAAAATGACCGGCGATTCATTGGAGAGAATCGAAATGCCGACGATAATACTGATCAGAAATGTGAATAATTTGATCAGCTGAACAAAGCTTTTAATGGGCATGCGGCGGGTGATGCCTTTGACCGTGGCGATGTCATTCAGGGCATCAAGCAGTGCAAACAGCATCCAGAGAAAGATGACGACAAAAGTGACGCTCAGCACCCGGTCGGCGATGGTTGAAAGTAAGTGATCGTGGCTCAGTATTTCGGGAATGAGTTGATCGAGGATCATCACGGGAATGAGCAGGGCAAGTTTTTCCAGCACTTCAAATTGTGTCAGGCTGTTGCCCAGCGTCTCTTTATTGCGCTTTAACATTGAGTTAATCAGGCGCACAAGGATCCGATGCACGACAAGATACACCACGACAGCGAACCCGATAGCGGCAAAAATAAAGACGGCGGTGAGTTCCGTATCATAAGGGGAATGGTTCGCCCCCGTGCTGTTTAATTTTTCCGTAATATACTTTCGTACACTGTGGTTCAATAAAAGCTCGTCTTTTGCTTTCAAGGTCATAGCCGTTTCCATTATTGAGAGGAAGCAGGTGATGGCGTGGCAGTGTATTTTTATCCCATCAGACTGTAAGTCTAGCTCTCATCGGCTTTTGTTGATGATTTCAAGGGGGAAATAAGGCAAAAGGAGCGCGGGGAGGATAGAGCGGTAAACGGGCACAGAAAGCAAAACGCCCAGCATAGGCTGGGCGTTTTGACGAAGATGGCGCTCCCTACTGGAGTCGAACCAGTGGCCTTCCCCTTAGGAGGGGGACGCTCTATCCGTCTGAGCTAAGGAAGCAGCAAGTCATTGCTTGAGCGGCTATTATACAAAATTCTCGCCAGAGATTAAGCGGTAACTTTTAATTTTGAATCTGTTTGGTCAGCAAATCACCAGGCTGAATGCTGCTCGCCAATTCTGCCTGTTCAATGCGCAATTCTGCCGTTTTTTCATACACCCGTTCGACCGTTAAGGTGATCCCGGTTTGTACCATGCGGTTACGCGGGGTGCCATTTTGATCAATAAACCCCGCGCTGTGCCATAACGCCAGACGATCGCCCGCTTGCACCCCGTGAATACGGCCTGCGTTAATTTGCACGGTGTTGCCATAACTGTTGACCACCTGCGGCAAGCTGGCGCGGCAAGAAAGGTTGGTTTCAAGATCTAACATCATGTTACGGCTGATACGCTGAACCGCTTGGCCATAGCTGGACTGCCAAAAACGCGCACTTTGCGTGTCGACTTGGCTGACGCGCGAGAAAGGCCACTGGGCGATCTCGCGGTAGTTGTTTTGCATCAGTATTTCGCCGGTTTTACCGTCCATGATCTGCAAGCTCGCCGCAAATTGGCGATGAATGTTGTCATCATTGCGGCCTTTTTGATCCAACGTGGAGGTCAGGTCGGTAATTTCACCGCTCACAATGTATTGCGCGTCGTTATCATCGGCCAGCATGGTCATGGCATCGGCTTGGCTTGGATTGATCGGCACCCGTGTCACATCGGCCACCACAAAGCTTTGCGATTGACGGCTGATCTGGCGTTGTAAAATACGGGTAAAGGATTGGCCTATTGGATAAATCGCGCCTAAAGAGGCGTGCTGTGGCGACGTGAGCGTGAATTCGCTGAGCAGAATGCCTTTCTTGTATTGTACCTTGTGGCAAGTTTTTGCCGATGGGTACACATCCACCCGTGCGGTGAGGTAAAACTTGCCGCCCCGCTTCCGGGTTTTTATCACCGACACATGGCGCACTTCGCTGCCGCTGAATTGGTACTCTTTGCGCTCTGTCGCCAAGTAGTCGCGCAAATTGTGCATGCTGGCAATGTTCGCGCCGGAATACTGCATGGCCTGATATACCGCATCTTCGAGTGCGTTTTTACGGGCAGCACTTTCACTTTCTAGCTGCACGGCAGAGCCGGTAACTTCAAACCACGCTGCAAACAGGGGAGAGGAGAACAGCAGGCTCAGGCTACTCAACACGATCAGACAACGATTTTTCATTAATTAACACTCAGGCTCAACATGGGTATGAATATTGCTAGTCTTTGGCAAGTGAAAGAGAAAACGAACTGTTTTTTGTGGGCGCTTGGCCCCCTTCGATCACCGCAATGATAAGCGTTATGCAAAGAGTGTTCCCATTAGTCAATATGGGGTGAATTAGCCCGTTGAGGATGAATCGATAAAGTTTTTATCGCGTCGTACGATAACAAGTTAATTGGGTATACAGCCGCACGTCTTTCCTCACCTGGAGCTGGTTAGAATGAAAAATTGGATTGTCTTGATACTGGCGATGATGACCGTATCTTGCGCCTACTCCCCGATCTATGACGGTAAAGCCCCGTACACCGGGAGCGCGTTTCTGTTACAGGAAACCCCGCGCCATACCATGGACTTTTTTATCGAAAGCATGACCGAGCAGCTTGTCACTTCTAATCAGTATCTGACGGCGAAAACGCCGTTGGCGGTGACCTCGTTTGTCGACTTGCAGGCCATGAATGAAACCAATTGGCTGGGCAACATTGTAACCGAAGGGTTCATGTACCAGATGCAGCAACGCGGTTACACCGTGGTGGACTATAAAGCCACAGGTGGGATCAAGGTGACACCGGAAGGGGACTTTGCCATTAGCCGTAATTGGCGTGAGTTGGCCTCTGAACAGCCGGTCGATTATGTGCTGACGGGCACCATGCTGCGCCAGGGCGGCGGTATTCTGGTGAACGCCCGCATTATCGGTATGCGTTCGCGCGTCGTGATTGCCTCGGCGCAAGGCTTTTTGCCGGCAGACCGTATTGGCCGTGATTTGGATACCTTGAATAAGATGCGGCTTCAAAATGGCGTGATCATGCGCAGTGACACACAGAAGTTTGATCGTAATAACGTGATTTTAAAACCTTAAGCACTGCGCTTAAGCTGAAATAAGTGGAGAACAACATGCGTTACTGGTTATGGCTGGTGGTGTTTAGTTTGATGGGGTGCCAGCCGTTGGCAGAAATTCGCAATGAAAATGTACTTACGGCAGTCGGCTATGCCTCGGTCAGCGAGCAGCGTGGCCGCACCGATGAAGAGAAGCGGATCCGCGCAATGCGGGCGTCGAAAATTGATGCGTACCGTGAATTGACCGAGCAAGTGTACGGCATGCGCATCAGCGCCCGTGCTGGCATGGAAGATCAGCAGTTAGGCATCGAAACCACAGATGGCGCGGTTGATGGCATTATTCGTGGGGCAGAAGTGCTACGCAGCTATCCGGTGGGTGATAGCTATGTGACTGAATTGCAATTGGATTTGCGCCGCATGGAGCGCATGAAGAGCCACGGCGAAGTGTATCAAGTTCCGACCCATCAAGAGACGTTGTTTTAAAGAAAAAGCAAAAGCAGGGACGGGTAGAAGCGGGACGAGTCGGCGAGTAAGAGCACACGAAGAGCCTAAGCGGAAAGAGCAGGGACGAGAAAAAGTAAAAGCAAAAACGGGAGCGCCCGTGAACGATTGGCGCTCGTATCAGTCTTAGCCTTTATTTAGGCTTTGATATTCGTCCCCAGTGAACGAATGTTTTGTGCCATCCCTTCGCTGGTGTAGGTCATCTGGTGTTTGCCTCGGCTTTGCTGAAACAGATTATTCAGTTTGTGAAAGCTAAGTTGTGCCCGTTGTAGGGCTTCGCCGTTGATCTGATTAATATCTTTACAGCGAGCAACGGTGAGTTTGATCTGCGTGACTTGCTCTGCCAGTGTTGCATCATCGACTAACAGTTGGCGTTGGGCATGACTGGCAATTTGATGATCGTGTTGTTGGACTTTATGGATCAACGCCAGTTTTTCGCTCGCCAATTGGGCGATATCCGCCGCTCTGCGTTCGACAATAGCCGCTTTTTCTTGCTCAAGCAGACGCGACAACGACACCAAGGTGGCGTGTTGCAATGACAGTAATTGTTCTAGCGACGCAGACATCATGGGTTCTCTATTGGCATGCGTTACATGCCGCGTAATTCATCTTCAAATTTTAGCATGTTAGTCGCCAGCTTGTCCGCGTCAACCACGTAGCTGCCGTTGGCAATGGCGTCTTTGATCGCCGCCACTTTGGCGCTGTCAAAGCTGGGTTCTGTCGCTAATTGCTGATGAAGCTGACCAACAGCTTTACCTTGTGAGCTCAGTGACACGGCATCCCCCATTTTGTGCTCAGAGGTTGAGCGTGAAGCGCCTTGCGTCGCACCGGCTGACGATCCGGTTGCAGTGTTCTGCAGAGTACGGGCAGTCAGAGGTTGGCCGGATCGAAAAGCGTCAATACTTGCCATAAACGAAGTCCTTGGACGAAAAAAATCGAAATACACGGCTTATGTCGGCGGTAAGTGGCAGAACTTTAGCCCTAATTTGTGTCTGTTTTATTTCTATACAGCATAGTTCATAGGACGCAACATAATTGAGGGACACACCCTAGTAGCTGACGCTTACGTCGCTGACCCCGGTGACCACCGCATCAATAATGCGTTTAGATTTGCTGTTTTGTACACGCACTTGCTCGCCCAATGAACCGTCAGACAGGGCGATACCTTTGGTCATAATACGCAGCCCATTGCCTCCGGCGCGAATCGTCACCGCATCATTGCGACAAACGACACAAATATCATTACCGAGTACCGCATCGCCCATTTGGACGTTGCGCTTTATTTTGGCCCCTACGATGTGTTCGGGGCGATCAAACGCCACACCGCGCTGAAAGCGCAGCTCAATCTGCTGGACCTGTAGGTCGTCTGCCGTGATCACATGCCCGCGCCCCAGAGGACGCGTGGCGACCACCCGAGGCAATAACAATTGAGTGCGTACCGGCACATACACTTGCCATTGTGGATGGGCACAACGGACTAACACCGTGACATTGCCACTTAAGGTTTGTTTGCCGGGTATTGTCGCTTCCAGCGGCGTGGGGCAGTCAGTAAAGCGTAAGCGGCTGTCGAGTGCGGCGGCTTCAACCTGCAAGGTGGCATTGTGTGGCGGGTTAATCTGTGCGGAAACAAACTGTTCCGCCGTCTGTTGTACGGTTTCTTGTAGCGATAAAGGCGTAGCCGCAATAAATGTACTAAAGAAAATGCCAATGAGGCCGATGATAGACCAAATGAATGATAATTTTGTTCTTTGGATCACAGGTGTCACTCGATACTGATAGGCGAATTAGCATGATAATTCCCATTGAACACATATCAACAAATAAAAACGAATAACATGGAGTCATCCTTATGTCGGGGATCATGGATTCAGTTAACCAGCGTACGCAGCTGGTGGGACAAAACCGTCTTGAGCTGCTGACGTTCCGGTTACAGCGTCGCCAGCGTTACGGAATCAATGTCTTTAAAGTGAAAGAGGTACTGCAGTGCCCTAAATTGACCACCATGCCGAACTTGCACCCGTTGGTGAAAGGGATCGCGCACATTCGTGGTCAGACGATTTCAGTGATTGATATGAGCTTGGCAACCGGTGGCCGTCCGATCGCGGATTTGGATAACTGCTTTGTGATCATCTCTGAGTTTAATCGCTCGATCCAAGGTTTCCTGGTGTCTTCTGTTGAACGCATTATCAACATGAACTGGGAATCGATTTTGCCGCCGCCCAAAGGGGCCGGACGTGCTAACTACCTGACCGCGGTGACAGAAATTGATGGTGAGTTGGTCGAAATCTTGGATGTTGAGAAAATCCTGGATGAGATCTCACCGGTCAATACTGACATTTCTGGCACCGTGCTGGAAGAGTTAGTGGATTCTTTGCCAGAGGTGCGCCGCGTGATGGTCGCCGATGACTCTAGCGTGGCCCGTAAGCAGGTGCAGCGTGCGATTGAAGCTATTGGCTGTGAGTGCTTGTTGGTGAAAGACGGCAAAGAAGCCATCACGACGCTGCGTAGCATGGCAAAAGAAGGCGATATCCATCAGCAATTGGCCTTGGTGATCTCTGACATTGAAATGCCAGAAATGGACGGTTACACCCTGACAGCTGAGATCCGTAACGATCCTGCGCTGAAGAATCTACATGTGATTTTGCATACTTCACTGAGTGGGGTGTTCAACCAAGCCATGGTTGAAAGGGTGGGTGCGAATGCATTTATTCCTAAATTTAACCCCGATGAACTCGGTGCTGCGGTAAAAGCCGCGATGCCAAAATAAAAAAATTAGAGAAGTAGATGACAGCCATAACCATCAACGATCAAGAATACCGCGAATTTTGCCGTTTTCTTGAAGCCCAGTGTGGGATTGTTCTCGGTGACAGTAAACAATATTTAGTGCGCAGTCGATTGACGCCTTTGATCAGTCGTTTTTCGCTCACCACCTTATCTGAATTACTGCAATTGGTGATTTCAGGGCGCAACCGTGAATTGCGTGTGGCCTCTGTGGATGCCATGACGACCAATGAAACGCTGTGGTTCCGTGATACTTACCCGTACACCGTGTTGGCTGATAAAATTTTGCCAGAACTGGCGGCGACAAAACGCCCGATCAAAATTTGGTCGGCGGCCAGTTCATCCGGTCAAGAGCCGTATTCCATTGCGATGACAACGCTGGAAATGCAGATGCGTCGCCCAGGCGTATTGGCGGGTGGCGTGCAGATCACCGCAACGGACATTTCCCAGACCATGTTGGATGCTTGCCGTGCCGGCGCGTACGATAACTTGGCGTTAAGCCGTGGTTTGTCACCAGAGCGCCGTCGTCAGTTTTTTGAAGACAATGGCGATGGTCGCATGCGTGTGAATGATAAGGTGAAGCGTATGGTGAACTTCCGTCCGCAGAACCTGAAAGACAGCTACGCGCTACTGGGCAAGTTTGATGTGATTTTCTGTCGTAACGTATTGATCTACTTCTCGCCAGAAATGAAAGCCAAGGTGCTAAACCAAATGGCGATGAGCCTGAATCCGGGCGGCTACCTGCTGCTGGGCGCGTCGGAGTCATTGACGGGCCTAAGTGATAAGTTTGAGATGATCCGCTGTAATCCAGGGATTATTTATAAGCTGAAATAAGGGCAGGGGCGAGTTTCTAGGGGCGAGTCTCGCTGCGCTTCGAGTAAAAGCATAAAAGCAGGTTCGAGTGTCGAGTCATGCTGCGCGCCGAGTAACGAGTAAAAGCAGTTCTTGGCCCGAGACACGATAGAAAAGCAAGCGTGAAAGCGTTTGCTTTTTTTATGGGTTTTGAAAATCTGCTTACAGAACCACAGAACCACAGAACCACAGAACCACAGAACCACAGAACCACAGAACCACAGAACCACAGAACCACAGTCTTGTCTTGTCTTTTTCGCTTTTTCTCGTCACTCGCTGACTCGTCCCTTTGCACTAGTCCCTAGTCCCTGTTTTTCTTGCTTTTCCGCTCTTCCTCGCCCCTTTTGACTCGCCACTCGTTCCTCTTCCATAAAACTGGCACAACCTTTGCTTCTAAATCGATAACGAATTTTGGAGGCAGTTTATGTCCATCTCTTTTGATAAAGCATTGGGTGTGCACCAGCATACCGTAGGTGTCCGTGCTAAACGTGCGGAAACACTGGCAAGTAATATGGCCAACGCCAACACGCCGGGCTACAAGGCAAAAGACATCGACTTTCAACGCGCATTGAATGCGGCAACGTCAGGGGCAAACATTGGCCTCAGCCGCACCAATGGTCGGCATATCTCTGCCTCCACACAGGTGTCGGGTGAGCAGAAGTACCGCGTACCCACCCAGCCGGATACCGGTGACGGCAATACCGTAGACGCCCAACTCGAGCAGAACTTGTTCATGCAGAACTCGATTGAGTATCAAGCGTCGCTCGATTTTCTTGGCTCAAAGTTTAAAAACCTGAGCAAGGCATTGAAAGGACAATAATGCATGAGTCTGTTTAATATCTTTAATGTTTCCGGCTCTGCCATGAGCGCGGAATCGGTACGTTTGAATACCACCTCAAGTAACCTGGCGAACGCCAACAGCGTGAGCAGTTCGGCCAATGAAACGTACAAAGCCCGTCACCCGATTTTTGCTGCGGCGCTCGACAGTGCCAGCTACCAGCGTGAAGACAGTGTACCGGTACAAGTGAAAGGCATCGTAGAAAGTGAAAAACCGCTGCGTGCTGAGTACAACCCGGATCACCCGCTGGCCAATGCCGAAGGCTTTATTTACAAGCCGAACGTCAATGTGATGGAAGAGATGGCGAATATGATTTCCGCGTCCCGTTCATACCAAAGTAATGTTCAAGTTGCCGATGCCAGCAAACAAATGCTGATGAGCACCTTGCAGATGGGCAAATAAGGATTAAGGAGACTCAGTGATGACCAGTATTCAAGGCGCCGGTCAAAGCGGCCTGTCCTATCTTGACCAACTCAAGGGGATGCAAGAGAAAAAGCTACAGGAAACCCAGAAAGCGACCGGGCAGAATGAGCTTAAGCAAGAAGATTTCCTGTCGCTGCTGACCAAGCAGTTGGCACAACAAGACCCGTTTAAACCCGTGGGTAACGATCAGATGATCGCCCAGATGGCGTCATTCGCCACCGTGGATGGTATCAGCCAGATGAACGAACAGTTCGGTAGCCTGAACTCCGCGATGACCTCGAACCAAGCATTGCAGGCCTCGTCATTGGTGGGTCGTGATGTGTTGATCCCAAGCTCAACCTCTGTGAAAGGGGCTGAAGGCGGCATGGCTGGCATGGTGCGTTTGCCTGAAGCGGTGAACAACATGATGGTACGTGTTGAAAATGAACAAGGTCAGCTACTGAGAACCTTCGATATGGGCGCGAAACCACCGGGTGAGCACCGCATTGACTGGGACGGCAAAGACGAAAGTGGCAATCCGTTGCCGGAAGGGCGTTACACCTTGAAAGTGGCGGGCTTAGTGGGCGGTGATAATCGTGAATTTGATGTCTCCACCTATGCCAACGTGAACAGTGTGCTGCTGGGCAATGGCAGCGGCAGTGTGATGCTAAACCTGGCGGGGTTTAACTCGCCATTCAAGCTGTCCGACGTACTTGAAGTCGGCCAGGTCTAATCGGACAGTAGGAGAATGACCCCATGAGTTTTAACGTTTCACTCAGCGGTATTGGTGCATCACAGAAAGATCTGAACACCACCAGTAACAACATCGCTAACTCCAACACGTACGGCTTTAAAGAGTCACGTGCGGAATTTGGCGATGTGTATTCCAGCTCTATTTTCTCGAACGCCAAAACCACCACCGGTGGCGGTGTGCAAACCTCGGTAGTCGCACAGCAGTTCCACGAAGGCTCAAGCGTTTACACCAATAACCCGATGGATTTGCGTATTTCCGGTAGCGGCTTTTTTGCCGTGGCCGATGACAAATTGCAGCCACAGAACAACAACTTGACCCGTAACGGCGCTTTTCACCTGAACAAAGACAATCAGGTCGTGAACTCAGACGGCCAATACCTGCTGGGTTATCAAGTCGATCAAGGCACGGATCAGGTCAGCTCTTACGAAGCACAAGCCATGGTGGTACCGGATCAGTTCGGTCAACCGCGTGAATCACAGAACATCAATATCGGTGTGAACGTACCGGCATCGGCACCGGCAAAAGATCCGGCGCGTTTTGACTTTAACGATCCGAGCTCTTATAACAAATCCACCTCGGTGACCATGTATGACTCACTGGGTCAGCCGTACAAAATGACCTCGTATTACGTGAAAGACAACGGCGGAGACGCGGCAGCAATGCCGTTGGATGCCAATGGTCAGCCGATGGAAGGTGCAAAGAGTCAGGGTGCAGAAAACCGTTGGGCGGTGTACTACACCGTGACCGACTCGACGGGCGAGAAAGCGCTCGACATCAACATGACACCGGAAGGGGATGGTGAAGTGGCGTCTGGCGCAGCGTTTGGTCCGATGGGCAGTACCGGTCATCAGGGTCACTTCATTGAATTTAACACCGACGGTTCGGTAAAATCCGTGAACAACGGTAACCCGATCATCACGCAAGCGTTAGGCACGAGTGAAGCGCAAGGCGGTGCGGGGTTGAACATGAACGGTGCCGACATGGCGCAAACCCTGAACATTAATTTTGATCAGCCGACGCAATACGCGGCACCGTTTGAAATTCGCCGCTTTAATGAAGATGGCGCGACCACCGGCTTCTTGACCAAAGTCGACATCGACGGTAAAGGTTCCATTGTTGCGACGTACAGTAACGGTGAGAACGTCACCCTTGGCCGTGTGGCCATGGTGCGTGTGGCGAACGAGCAAGGGTTGGTGTCGAAAGGGGGTACGCAGTGGGTATCTGGCCAAGATTCCGGCGCCGCAATGTGGGGCGAAGCGACTCAGGGTGCCTTTGGTTCGATCAAGAGTGGCTCTCTGGAGCAGTCCAACATCGACATGACGCAAGAGCTGGTGGATTTGATCACTGCACAGCGTAACTTCCAAGCCAACTCCCGTGCGCTGGAAGTGGGTAATCAGCTTCAACAGACCATTTTGCAAATCCGTTAATCGGCGTTGCTGCGCGATGGCGCCGTCTGCCGAACGGTCGCTATCGCACCCTCTTGTTGTCATATTCTTGGCGGAAAGAAGAGGGCTGCGTGTTTTATCTTCTTCTTCGGTGTCTGCCTTCCTCTCCTTTCTATTCGACTGTCAAAATACTGACGCGCTCTTTCTGTCATCACAGCGCCTTTCATGGCATTTCTCATCGTTTTATCAATAACGCCTTGAATCGTGGCGAGCCTCTAGCAGTGGCATAATTATTGCTTAAAAATCACCAGACAGTGATTGGAGAGTCAATAATGGATCGTGCTTTGTATTTGGCCATGAGTGGCGCGAAGCAAGACATGTATGGCATGCAAGTACACGCCAACAACCTTGCCAACGTAAGAACAACCGGTTTTCGCGCAGATCTCGAACAAGCCCGAAGCATGCAGGCGTATGGCGAAGGTTTACCGAGCCGCGTATTTGCTATGACGGAACGTCCGGGGCAAAGCTTTGCGCAAGGATCAGTCATGACCACGGGCCGCGACTTAGACGTGGCGATTGAAGGCGATGGCTGGTTGACCGTGTTGGATGCCGGCGGTCAAGAAAGCTTTACCCGTGCGGGTCATTTGAAAATTGACGAAACCGGCCTGCTGCAAAACAGTAACGGTAACTTGCTGGTGGGTGACAGCGGCGGCCCGATCTTTATTCCTCTTCCAATCAGCAAAATTCAAATCGGCAAAGACGGCACGGTGTCCGTGTTGCCACAGGGCGCACCACCGGAAGCGATGGAAGCGATTGATCAGATCAAACTGGTTAAGCCAAACCACAAATCGCTGTTTAAAGATACCGATGGCCTGTTTAAGACCAATGTACCCGGTGAGACTTACGATGCGTCACCGGAAGTCAGCTTGCTGACAGGCGCCTTGGAAGGCAGTAACGTGAATGCCGTGGGGGAGATGACCAGCATGATCGACCTTCAGCGTCACTTTGAAATGCAAGTCAAACTCATGAAAACCGCAGAAGAAATGGATGCCGCGTCATCATCATTGCTGCGTTTAGGCTAACCGATAAAAGGAAATTCAGATGCATCCAGCTTTATGGGTCAGTAAAACCGGCCTTGACGCCCAGCAAACCAATATTTCGACCATTTCTAATAACTTGGCGAATGCCTCGACCGTGGGCTTTAAGAAAAGTCGTGCGGTGTTTGAGGATTTGTTTTACCAGAACATTAACCAGCCGGGTGGTCAGGCGACGCAGGATACGACACTGCCGACCGGATTGATGCTGGGGGCGGGTTCGAAAGTGGTGGCCACGCAGAAAGTGTTTACCCAAGGTAACACGCAAACGTCTAATAACGCGATGGACATGATGATCGAAGGGGAAGGCTTTTTCCAAGTCTTGATGCCTGACGGCAACATGGGCTACACCCGTAACGGTCAGTTCACCCTGAATGGGGACGGGCAGTTAGTCACCACCGGTTCCGGTTATGTGCTGCAGCCTGAAATCGTGGTACCGGAAGATGCGGTTGGCATCACGGTCGGTACTGATGGTGAAGTGTCGGCGCGTATTCGTGGTCAGCAAGAAAACCAGGTATTGGGTCAGCTCACCACAGTGGGCTTTATCAATCCAGGCGGCCTTGAGCCAGTAGGTCAGAACCTGTTCTTGCCGACCGGTGCCAGCGGCGATCCGCAGGAAGGCGTCCCCGGCTTAGCGGGATTGGGCTCTATTCGTCAATCCATGCTGGAAACCTCAAACGTGAACGTGACGGAAGAGCTGGTCAATATGATCGAAGCCCAGCGCGTGTACGAAATGAACTCCAAAGTGATTTCGACCGTGGATCAGATGCTGAGCTACGTGAACCAGCAGCTATAACGAGTAATGACTGTGAAAAATAACCATTGGGCACTGTTGATCGCCCTTGCCGCTTTCATGACGGGCTGCGCGCAAACGCCGGATGAAGGGTCAGACGTGGTCGCGGGCACCACCACGGTGGATGCGGTAGAAGGGAATACACACCCCGATGATGGCTTGGTGGATAAATTGCGTCGCCGTGAAGACCCGCAAGCCGGGGACCCCGCGTGGGCGCCAATTCGTCCGCCAGAAAAGCCAGAGCATTACGCGACAGCGACCGGTTCGCTGTTCAGTACCGCTTACATGCAAGATCTGTATGACGATACCAAACCGCGCGGCTTGGGCGACATCGTAACGATCATGCTGGAAGAAAACACCCAGGCGAAAAAAAGCGCCAGTGCTGATCTGGATAAATCCACTGACTTGTCGATGGATCCTGTGATGCTCGGGGGCAAAGACGTCACCATTGGTGATCGTAACCTGTCTTACGGCATGAGCAATGCTAACTCCTTTACCGGCAGTACCTCGGCCGATCAAAGCAACAGCATGCAAGGCTCGATCACGGTGGAAGTGATTGAGGTGTTACCGAACGGTAACTTGCTGGTACGCGGTGAAAAGTGGCTGATGCTGAATACCGGTGAAGAGTACATCCGAGTTAGCGGCACGTTACGTCCGGATGACATTGATCAGGACAACACCGTGCTATCGACCCGTTTGGCCAATGCGCGGATCCAATACTCTGCCACGGGTGAGCAACAAGATATTCAAGAGCAAGGCTGGTTGTCTCGCTTCTTCAACGTCAGTATTTAACAGGACAACAGCGTGAAATTGCACTTTTTGTTGGGCGCCGTGATGATGTGTGTGATCGGATCGGCGCAAGCCGCACGGATCAAAGATGTCTCACAAGTGGCCGGTGTGCGTAGCAACCAATTGGTGGGTTACGGTTTAGTCGTGGGCTTACCGGGAACGGGGGAAACCACGCCGTTTACCGATCAAAGCTTCAATGCCATGCTGCAAAACTTCGGTATTCAGTTGCCGCCGGGCACCAAGCCGAAAACCAAGAACGTTGCCGCTGTTGCGGTGAACGCCACCTTGCCGGCGTTCACCAAGCAAGGCCAGACCATCGACATTACCGTGTCGTCGTTGGGCTCCGCCAAAAGTTTGCGCGGCGGTACCTTGCTACAAACTTTCTTGAAAGGTTTGGACGGCAAAGTGTATGCCGTGGCCCAAGGCAGTTTGATGGTGGGCGGCTTCTCGGCCACCGGTGCTGACGGTTCCAAAGTGGTGGGCAATACCCCGACCGTGGGACGGATCAGTAACGGTGCCATTGTTGAACAAGAGATCCCGAATCCGTTCGCACGCGGTGACTACCTGACGTTTAACCTGTTTGAATCCGATTTCACTACGGCACAGCGCATGTCTGACGCGATCAATGGTTTCTTGGGGCCGCAAATGGCCGCCGCGATAGACGCCACCTCGATCCGTGTGCGCGCCCCGCGTGATGTGAGCCAGCGTGTGGCATTTTTGTCCACCATTGAAAACCTGGAATTTGATCCGGCTGCGGGTGCGGCCAAGATCATCGTGAACTCCCGGACCGGTACCATTGTGATCGGCCAGAACGTAAAACTGCGTCCTGCGGCGATCACCCACGGTGGCATGACGGTGTCGATCAAAGAAAACTTCAGTGCCAGCCAACCGAATGCGTTTTCGGGCGGCAAAACCGTGGTGTTACCGAATTCGAGTGTGCAGGTTAATGAAGAAGAATCACGCATGTTCAAATTTGAACCGGGCGTGACCTTGGATGAATTGGTCAGTGCGGTGAATCAGGTGGGCGCTGCGCCGTCCGATCTGATGGCCATTTTGCAGGCCCTGAAACAAGCCGGTGCCATCGAAGGCCAGCTGATTATTTTGTAATGTGTGCATTGAATTTACTGACGTTGATTGAGGCTGTATGAAAACCACATCGCCCGGTTTTATCCATGATATGGCTAACCTTGACCGCTTGCGTGCGGGCATCGGTAACGACCAAGGGGAATCGCTGAAAGCCGCGGCTGAGCAGTTTGAAGCCATTTTTACCCAGATGTTGTTTAAGTCGATGCGACAGGCCAACGAAGCCTTTGAATCGGATTTAATGAGCAGCAGTAACAGTAAGTTCTTTGAACAGATGCATGATGAGCAGATGGCCAGTGAACTGAGTAGCTCAGGCTCCTTGGGGTTGGCCGATTTGATTGTCGAGCAACTTGGTGGTGAAAAAGAAAAAGCGGCAATGCAGGGTGAAGGCGATAAGGCTAAATCTGCGCTGTCTGCCGAGCGTGCGAGCGATGAATTCGAGATTCGACAGATTTTTCAAGCAGCGCCCGTAGCAAGTAAACATGCCGCCGTTAATCGATCGACGGATACAGACAATGACGCTGCCATTCAAAACGGGCAGGTGTTAAAGGCGCTGTCGGGTGAGGCGGGTGTGGATTTTGCCTCGATCTTTTCTGCGCCGGTTGCGGCAGTGGAAAAACGTCAGGCCGAGCCGGTGTTTGATTCCCCGAAAGACTTTGTGGCCCGCCTGACGCCGTTTGCCAAGAAGGCCGCTAAAGCCTTAGGCACTGATCCGGCAGTATTGATCGCCCAAGCTGCACTGGAAACCGGGTGGGGCAAAAAGGTGATCAAAAATGCCGCAGGTTCAAGCCATAACCTGTTTAACATCAAAGCCGATCCCCGCTGGGACGGCGGCAAGGTGGCCACGAATACGTTGGAATTCCACCAAGGGATCCCCGTACAGGAAAAAGCCGCCTTTCGTGCTTACGCCAATTACCAAGACAGCTTTAATGATTATGTGCGCTTCTTGCATGACAACCCGCGCTACGGCGATGCGTTAGCGCAACCGGCCGATCCTAAGCAGTTTATCCGTAACCTGCATCAAGCTGGCTACGCCACCGATCCGAAATACGCCGATAAAATCATTGGTGTGATGGATTCCGTGAAAGGGTATATGGATAAACAAGAGCGGTCCTGAGGCCCTATGGTTCTATGATCCGAAGTATCAGCGGCTCTTGGTCCTGCTGATAGGATGCCGCTCCTCATTCGAGATGCAAGCATTTCCGTCCTTGCTCTTTCCATAGGATCTTAGGGCCCTCGGACCGCTCTTAAATCCGCTCTTCCAATCTTGGCACGATTTTCGCTTAACCTCTTTCCGTTATTGTCTTTTTTCTCAACCTTCAGGGGGCTTTATGGCGTTTGACTTGCTCAATATGGGCTCGCACGGTTTGTTAACCGCACAGCGACAGCTGAATACGACCAGTCATAACATCAATAACGTTAACACTGAAGGGTACAGCCGCCAGTCGGTGGAGCAGAAGACCAATGATCCGATTTGGTGGGGGGGCAATCAGCACGGCACCGGTGTGCATGTGGCAGAAGTTCGCCGCAGTTACGATCAATTTGCCAGTAATGAGCTGAACCTGACTACCACCAACCTCAGTTATGCCAACGAGCGGGACACACAATTGGGCCGGTTGGATAACATGTTGTCCAACAGTGCCAAAAAAATCCCGGAAGACATGAACGATTGGTACGACGCGGTGAAAGCCTTGTCGGACTCACCCAATGACATGGGTTCGCGCAAAGTGGTGATGGAAAAAGCCAAGCTGGTGGCGGCGGGGTTGAACGAGAATTACAGCGTGCTGGCGCGTCAAAAGTCAGAGACCAGCGAAGTGCTGTCGCGCACGTTGAACCGCGTGAATGACATCGCCAAAGAGCTGGTGGATGTGCACGATGGCTTGATCAAATCGCCATCGACGAATAACGATTTACGGGATCGCCACCAAGCGTTGATCAATGAACTGTCTGAATACACCAAGGTGAGCGTGACGCCCAAGAACGACAACACCTTCAATATCATGATCGGCAGTGGTCACACCTTGGTCTCGGGCACCGAAGCCAGTGAATTGCGTATGGTGAACGGCAAGCCGGACACCCAGCAAACCCAATTGGCGATTCAGGAAGGCCAGTCGTTAAAGACCATCCGTAATGATGGCATTGGCGGCAAAATGGCGGCGTTATTTCAGTTTCGCGATGAAACCCTAACCCATGCACAAGACGAAATTGGCCGCATGGCAATGGGTTTTGCTCATAGTGTGAATAGCTTGCAGCAGCAGGGGATGGACTTGAACGGGCAAGTGGGTGCCGTCATGTTCCGAGATATGAATGATCCGACATTGGCGGCGTCTCGCGTGGTGTTACCGCCGAATTCAACCGCCGATGTGAAAGTGTATATTGATGATTTGAACGCGTTGAAAAAGGGCGAATATTCTCTGTCGTTTGACGGTAGCCAGCATGCATTGGTTACGCCAGACGGTGAGCGTCAGAAAATCATGCCGAGTGGCAATCCCGCTGCGTTTACGGTGGATGGTTTCCGCGTTGAAATGGATGCCCCGTTACGTGCCGGAGAACAAATTCTTTTGCGCCCGACCCGTACCGGTGCCGCTGACATCAGTGTGGCCATCAAGGATCCGAGCCAAATTGCTGCCCAAAGTTATTTAAGCTCTGCCACGCAAATACAGGGACAGGCCGATTTTGCCGTGACCCAGCGTGGCCCATTGAACGAATTTCAAGTGGCGATCTCGCCAGATGCCAGCCAGTACGCGGTACTGGATATGAAAGGCGGCATTTTGAAGGATCCTGCTCCTTACCCACCGGGCGGTGAAGTAGCTGTCAACGGCACCGCGTTTACATTATCGGGCGGGGCGGCTGGTGGCGATGTATTTGCCGTGAACCTGCGCGCCGCTCAAGGTGACAACGGTAACTTGCTGCGTATGCAGGCGTTGCAGAGCGCCAAAATTATGGATGAAGGCCGCGCCAGTGTGCTGGATGTCTACCAAGGCTTGAACACCGAAATGGGGGTGCAAAAAGCCTCGGCAGCCCGTCTGAAAGACGTGGGCAATGTCGAAAAAGAAGCGGCGGCCAGCCGTGTCGCGGAGATCTCGGGGGTGAACCTCGATGAAGAAGCGGCAAACATGATGAAATTTCAGCAAGCCTACATGGCGTCATCGCGCATCATGACCGTGGCCAATGAAACGTTTGACACCCTACTTAACGTAGCCCGCTAAGGAGCCTGACCCCGTATGATCGGTCGTATTGCCAGTTTTCATCACTACCAATCTGTCACCAATGACATGAATCGTCAGCAGGTGCGGGTTGCGGAAAATCAGCAGCAACTTGCCTCGGGTCAGCGCGTGCTGACAGCCGGTGACGATCCTGTTGCCTCTATTTATATCCAGAATTTCGATCAGCAAAACACCCAGATCGACCAGTCGATTAAAACCATCACACTGGCCCGTAACCGCCTTGATAACGAAGAGACGGCGATCACCGAGGTGGAAAATTTGCTTGATGAAGCCAAACGTAAATCCATGATGATGGTCAACGGTGCCTTGTCGGGCGATGACCGTCTGGCGCATAAGCAAGATCTGCAAGGTCTGTATGATTCCTTCATGAATCAGGTTAATAGCCAAGACGAATCCGGCAACTATGTGTTTGCCGGTAACCAATACGACAAACAGCCGTTCTTTCGCGATAACACCGGCAGTGTCACCTATGCCGGCGACAGTTACCAACGCATGGCACAAGTCGGGCCGTCGGTTTCTGTGCCGGTGAACGATGCCGGTGACAAGCTGTTTATGGATGTGCCGAACCCGTTTGGCGATTATCAGCCAGAGTACGATCTGCAAAGTGGTTCGTTACTGCTGCTGTCGCAAGCAACCAACAGTAACGATAGCGATCCTTCGGCCTACCGTATTGCGTTTTCGTCATCCGGTAACGGCACCAATTACGAGTTGTTCCGGGATGATCAGTTGGTCAGTCGCGCGGCGTATGATGCGCGCGAAGGAATCCAATTTGGCACCTTGGCGGTGAAAGTGGAAGGGGAAATCAAGCCCGGTGACAGCATCAGCCTGGCGCGACAAGACACGGTGAATGTGTTTGATGCGTTCAAGCGTGGGATCGCCTTGGCCGATAGCGAAGTGTCCGATGCCAGTGCGACCGCCGAGTTGCATCAGGTGTCAGCGGAATTGTCACAAGGGTTCAAGCACATTAACCGTGCCCGCTCGGAAATTGGTACCCGCTTACAAACCTTGGATCGCCAAGAAGACATGCATCAAGATTTCAAGATAGTGATGAGTCAGGCGCGCGGTACGCTGGAAGATCTCGATTACGCCAGCGCGGTGATTGAACTGAATGAAAACATGACGGCGCTGCAAGCCTCGCAACAAGCCTTTGCCAAAACCAAAGATTTGAACCTGTTTAATTATATCTAACAGGACAATATGAAAGGGATGAGCAACGTAATCGCTATGTATTAGGGCGATATGCGCGGTGGTGATATCTGTCATGGCGATAGCGTCCTTTACTTTTGGCATAGAGCTTGCTTGTCAGTCGCTATTAGGCGGCAACGGACACACCTTGCCGACATTATTTATTGTATCGCTGACCCCACCGCCTTGTTTTTCAAGCGTTCTGATGGTGACGGGTTGGTGATTTCGCCGATGGGCGGAAATCAGAGGAGAGCAAAATGGCTGTAACTGTTAATACCAACGTGTCTGCCATGACTGCGCAACGTTACCTGAGTAAGGCAACCAGTGATCTGAATACGTCGATGGAACGTCTATCGACCGGCAGTAAGATCAACAGCGCAAAAGACGATGCAGCTGGCCTGCAGATCTCGAACCGGTTGGTGGCACAGACTCGTGGTTTAAACGTGGCCATGCGCAATGCTAACGACGGTATTTCCATTGCTCAAACCGCTGAAGGCGCGATGCAGGAATCCACCAACGTGTTGCAACGTATTCGAGACTTATCACTTCAGTCTGCGAACGGGGCAAACTCCGATGAAGATCGTTCAGCCATTCAAGGCGAAGTGGCCTCGTTAAAAGACGAACTGAACCGTATCGCCGAAACGACCGCGTTTGGTGGCCGTAAATTGCTTAACGGTACCTTTGGAGAAGCCGCTTTCCAGATCGGTGCCGATTCGGGCGAAGCCATTATCATGGGGATCACCAGTGTGCGTGGTGACTATGACGAAATGGGCGGCCAGTTGGTGAAAGGTGCCGGCCAAGCCACGCCAGATTGGGAAACCGGTGCGGGCAATAAGATTGTATTTTCGGTGGGCGATGCCAGTAAACCCGAAAACAAGATCAGCATTGATCTGCCAAAAGGCGATGATCTTGAAGAAGTGGCGACCCGCATTAACGGCCAGACCGATCGCGTGTCTGCGTCAGTAACAGAAAAAGGCGAGCTGCAAATCTTCTCTGAAGGCGATGAGCCGATTGTGATTGATGGCACCACGGTGATGACCACCGGTCTGGCAGACAAGAACAACCCGGCCAGTGCAGCAACCAGCATGATTGCGGGTACCAGTAGCGCGACAACAGTACAAGACATTGACGTGAACACCGTGGGCGGCGCACAGAAAGCCGTGGGCATTGTCGATGCCGCGCTGAAATACATTGATAGCCAGCGTGCGGATCTCGGTGCGAAGCAAAACCGTTTGGGCCACACCATTAACAACTTGGCGAACGTATCGGAAAACGTATCGGAATCAAATAGCCGTATTCGTGATACTGATTTTGCCAAAGAAACCACGCAGATGACCAAGAGTCAGATTTTGCAGCAGGCGAGTACCTCCATTTTGGCGCAAGCCAAGCAGGTGCCACAGGCGGCAATGAGTCTGTTGCAGTAATCTCTGCTATTACGCCAAGTAGCGCAATAGAGAGTGTGCTTTGGCTGACTCGCCGTTGGCGATGAGGCAAAGAGGCAAACAGAAACGGCAAGGGGGCAACCTCTTGCCGTTTTTTTTGTTCTTGAGAACGGGATTGACGCTGTTTTCAGTGGTTGTGGGAAAATTCAAAAAAAAGTCTTAAAGGTTTTTGAAAGCATGCCGTTACAGAACCTGTATAAAGAATATCGAGGTTTTACCGGCGGGGCTGGTCAAGCCATTTTGAAGATTTAAGGAGATACATTATGGCAGTTACCGTAAACACTAACGTTTCTGCAATGACCGCTCAGCGTTACCTGAATCAGGCAACTGATGCATCGGCAAAATCTATGGAGCGCTTGGCAACAGGTAGCAAAATCAACAGTGCAAAAGACGATGCAGCGGGTCTTCAGATCTCTAACCGTTTGATGACACAGAGCCGTGGTCTTGACGTAGCAGTACGTAACGCGAACGACGGTATCTCAATGGCGCAAACGGCTGAAGGTTCTATGCAGGAATCAACCAGCATCCTACAGCGTATGCGTGACCTGTCTCTACAGTCTGCGAACGGCGCGAACTCAAAAGAAGACCGCGACGCGATTCAAGGCGAAGTGACGTCTTTGAAAGACGAATTGAACCGTATCGCAGAAACCACCTCTTTCGGTGGTACGAAGCTGATCAACGGTACGTTCGGTAGCCGTTCTATTCAGGTGGGTGCAGACTCAGGTGAAGCAGTACAGCTGACCATGAGCGATCTACGTGCTGATGCAATGAACAGCACCGCAACAAAAGGCACTGTGGGCGTAAGCTCTGATTGGGAAGTGTCTGCAGAGTTGGCGACCGAAGATCTGAAAATCAACGGCACCAAAGTTGAAATGAAAGCGGGCGACGACCTTGAAGAGCTAGCGACCAAGATCAACGGTGCGGTTGACGGCGTGAACGCCTCTGTTGCGACCGTAGAAACAACGGATGAAGCAGGCAACGTGACCAAAGGTCTGGCACTGCAAGTTGTGACTGAATCTGACAAAGCGATCAACTTTGAAGGCGCGAAAACAGTGGCTGCATTGGGTCTGACGAACGCAGCAGCGGGCGCAGGCGGTGCATCTGTACAGAACATCGACGTGTCATCTGTCGGTGGTTCTCAGCAAGCGGTAGCCGTACTGGATAACGCCCTGAAGCAAATTGACTCAGACCGTGCGAACCTAGGTGCGTCACAAAACCGTCTAAGCCACACCATTAACAACTTGAACAACGTGAACGAGAACGTGTCTGCGTCTAACAGCCGTATCCGTGACACCGATTTCGCGAAAGAAACCACGCAAATGACGAAGAGCCAGATCCTATCTCAGGCATCAACGTCTATCCTTGCGCAGGCGAAACAAGCGCCGCAAGCGGCGATGAGCCTACTGGGTTAATCCGCAGTATGATAACGGCAAGGGCGCCCGTCTCCCTTGCCGTTTCACGTTGTTAGAAGGTGAAAGAATATGGAAATAACCCCAATTTCTCCGTCTTCACTTCCTCCTCTTACGTCCCCCTCTGCTTCTCAAACCCCTGTTGGCACAGATGTTGCTAGCAATACAATCAGTGCAAACGGTTCCCAGAGCGTAAACAGCGTCACTGCGCGTGCAACGCACACCGTGAGCAGTGGCATGGCAGCTTCTGCGCCATCAAATTCCGCCCCGTCGACAGCAAAGCCCTTACTGGCACACAGTGTGAACGATGCGCGTCAGGCAGAATCTCGTCATGATGTTGAACAGCAACGTCAGCAGCAGCGAGAAGCATTAGAAAAAGTGGTTGAGCGAATTGAAGAATTTGTCGGTTCGACGATAAACAAAGGGTTAGCTTTTCGGATCGATGAAGCGTCCGGTAAGCATACCGTGACCATTTATGATAAAAGCACCGGTGATGTGGTACGCCAGCTTCCCGATGAAGACATGCTCGCGCTGTCACGCCAATTGGTGAATCATTCCGGCGGGCTGGTGACGACGAAAGTGTAGGCATAACGGCAGTGACAAGAGGCATTTCATGAACATAGGAGCCGCCGCAACGGCGTCAGGCTTAGACATCAATAAAATGGTGAAAACCATTGTGGATGCGGAACGTGCGCCGACAGAAGCGCGTATCACCCGTCAGCGCGACAATATTGATGTCAGTATCAGTGCTTATGGCAAGCTGAAAGCATCGCTCGACGACATGAAATACATGATGTCTGACTTTCGCAGTAACCATACCTTGTCAGCCCGTACCGTCAGTACAGACAACAGCGACATATTGAATGCGACGGCCAGCTATGAAGCCTTGCCGGGCAAATACAATGTGAAGGTCGAGCAATTGGCGCAAGCGCATAAAATTGTCTCTGGCCCGTTCAATGACGAGAAACCGCTGGGTGCAGGCACGCTGTCTTTGTCACTGGGCACCACCATGTTTGATGTCGAGATCCCCAAAGACGAAAGCGATATTCTGGATGTGGTGCGTTTGATCAACCGCCATCCGTCCAATAAAGGCGTCATGGCGGCGGTGATCAAAGACGATGTGGGCGCCCGTTTGGTATTAACCGCCGATAAAAGCGGGGAAGCCAATCAGGTGCAAGTACGGGTCGACGCGCCGTTTGACAGTACGCTGCAAAAGTTTGGGTTTAATCGTCATAACGACATTAACCCCATGACACAGATGCAAGCGGCCACCGATGCCAAAGTATTGATTGATGGTATCGCCGAAGTCACCAGTGACACCAATACCATTGAAGATGCAATTGAAGGGGTCGATCTCGATTTGCTGGCCATGACGTCGGAAAAAGACGGTCAGCCAGTCAAAGACACGGTGACCGTGGAGGTGGCCTACGATCGCAATGCGGTCGGCGGCGCCATCGAACAATTCGTCAATGCGTACAACCAGTTCTATACCACGGCGCAAGACTTGGGGAAATTTGATCCCGAAACCCAAGAGAAAGGCCCGTTGGTGGGCGACAGCATTATTCGTTCGGTGGATAACCAGCTACGTAATGCGTTTTCCAGCCCGGTTGCCGGTGCGCCGGACACGGTCAAAACCCTGAGTGAATTGGGGGTGATGAGCACCATGGAAGGGCGGTTGGAAATTGATTATGACTTGTTGGATCGCCAGCTAAGTCAAAATTTCACGGATGTCGGCGCCTTCTTTAACCGTCAAGATGGCTTTGCCCGTAAAATTGAAGAGTTGATCCATGCGCATACCGGCATTACGGGCAGCATTAAAAGCCGCCAGAATAGCCTCAATGATCAGGTGTCGCAGTTAAACAGCGATCAGGCCACGTTGGATCGCCGCATGGAAAGTGTGCAAAAGCGTACCCATGATCAGTTCACGGCCATGGACAATGCGATGGGGCAAATGAAAAGCCAGCTGAGCTCAATGATGAGCATGATGCCGGGTTAAGCATAGTTAAATGCCCGAACACGAGACGGAGTAACGTCACATGCAGCAACTCGCGCACCTTGACCAACAACTTATGACCTTACTGACGCATGTTGGCGAGGTGGATACACCCTTACTTGAACACCTGCTCGATCAGCGAGAGCAGGTGTTGCAACACTTACAGGCTGATCCCACGCGGCTTGAAAAAGTGCAGTGGCAAGCGGCAATTGACCGCACCGTTCAGTTGATGGCGCACGTACAGCACCATCGCGAACAATCAGCTCAGCAAATGCAACGCTTAGTACACGGGCAACGCTCGTTACAGATGTACAATAAATTTCGATAGGTTATAAAAAATGGCAATGAGAGGCTCGCTTCAAGCGTATAAACGTGTGTCGGTAGACAGCCAACTGACATCAGCATCCCCCCATCGTGTAATTTCCATGTTGATGGCAGGGGCGATTGAACGTTTGATCCAGGGAAAAGCGGCGATGGAGCAAGGCAACATCGCGGTTAAAGGGGAGCGCATCGGTAAAGGACTGGATATCGTGATCAGCCTGCGTACCTGTTTGTCGATGGAAGATGGTGGTGACATCGCCGCGAATCTGGATGCCTTGTACGATTTCATGATCCACCAGATCTACAAAGCAAACCGTGAAAATACGACAGAGCCACTGGATGATGTGATTGGTATGTTGCGTGAAATCAAATCAGCGTGGGATCAGATCCCCGCGGAATTTCACAACATGACACAGTTGGGATAAGTTCATCCCCGCCGTGGCATTATAAATTGTGAGATGTCACTCCCGCGATGATGAAAGTCTGAGGATATCAATTGGCTATATTTTCACCATATCGCCCAGAGTAAGCATCTTCCTTTGTACTGGGGTCACAGCTTTTGGTTGTCCCCAGTTGCCTTCTGGTGAGCATTTATTACAATGCTAAACCAAATCGGATCTCGTCATGGGCGAATAATGCAAACGCATCGTCTGTGGTTGTCGCCATCAGGCGGTTGAGATCATATAAAAAGAATTCGGTTACTGTGACATCACCACAAGGACTGTGCATTGCGCATCACTCGCACTATTCAGATGATGTAACGCCACAGAATAGAAAACACCTATAAAGGCAGGCAATATCTTTCCTATGCAAGGTTTAGCAAAAACCCTCGTTATTGATGATGATCCTAATCACCGCCATGACCTTAGTGTCATTCTTGGCTTTATGGGTGAATCACATCAAGTTATCTCAGGCTCCGAGGTCGACAGTACGCTCTGGGAAAACGAGTGGAGTGCCTGTTTACTGGGTCAGATCAGTACGGGTAAATCACTGAGTCGTATTCTGGATTACTTACGTATTCATCACCACATTCCGGTGATTGCCTTATCGAACCACGACAGTGAGTTGGCAGGCTTTCCCAATTATGTTGGCAACCTCGATTTGCCGTTAACCTACAGCCCACTGATGGATGCATTGCGCCATTGTCAGGAGTACCAAGGTAAACGTGCGTTCCAAGTGCCACAACTGAGCCGTAAAAACACCCTGTTCCGCAGTATGGTGGGGCGCAGTGAGGCCATCAGCCAGATCCGTCACTTGATTGAACAAGTGGCCGCGACCGATGCCAGCGTACTGATTTTGGGTGAATCAGGCACGGGTAAAGAGGTTGTCGCGCGTAACATTCATTACCATTCTTCCCGTGGTAAAGGCCCGTTTGTCCCTGTGAACTGTGGCGCTATCCCGCCCGATTTACTAGAAAGCGAGCTGTTCGGTCACGAGAAAGGGGCGTTCACGGGCGCGATTTCAACCCGTAAAGGCCGTTTTGAGTTGGCAGAAGGCGGTACCCTGTTCTTGGATGAGATCGGTGATATGCCGATGTCCATGCAGGTGAAGTTGCTGCGCGTACTGCAAGAACGTTGCTTCGAGCGCGTTGGGGGCAGTGGCACTATCAAGGCGAACGTTCGCATTGTGGCTGCGACACACCGTAATCTGGATGAAATGATCAAGCAGAACGTGTTCCGTGAAGATCTTTACTACCGCTTGAATGTGTTCCCAATCGAAATGCCTGCTCTGCGTGAGCGCATTGAAGATACCCCGTTGTTGCTGCAAGAATTGTTGGCACGTATGGAAGCAGAAGGCGCGAAGCCGATTTACTTCACACCGCGTGCGATCACATCCTTGATGGAGCACAACTGGCCGGGCAATATTCGTGAATTGGCCAACTTGGTGGAGCGTTTGATCATTCTCTATCCAGGCGAAATGGTGGACGTGAATCACCTGCCAATGAAGTACCGTTATTCGGATATGCCATCCTTCCAGCCGGAAACTTCGTTCCTGTCACTGGAAGAGCAAGAGCGTGGTGCCTTGGCCGACATGTTTGCCTGTGAGCCTGCCGTCGCGGTCGCGTTGGAAGAAGCCGTGAACATGAGCGATCTACCGCCCGAAGGCTTGAACCTGAAAGAAATGTTGGCTGAACTGGAAGTCGACATGATCCGTCAGGCGCTGGAAGCGCAAACCGGTGTCGTAGCCCGTGCGGCTGACATGCTGGGTATGCGTCGTACCACGCTGGTCGAAAAAATGCGTAAATACGGCTTAAGCAAAGAAGCCCTGCGTTAAGTACTATTTTGACGGTGTCATTTTTTTGACGCCGTCACCTTCCCGCTATACTCCATAACTCACTGATAATCAGTAATTTTTATTGGCACGAAAAATGCTTTATATCGTCTATTAATGACGATTTTATAGCATTTTTTGCATTATCAGGATACACATGGATGACAACCACGCCTCGTTAGTCTCTCTGCACCAACAAGTATCGCGTTATCAGCAAGCACTGGATGTGATGCCATCAGGGGTGATCTTTCTTGATTCTGCCGGTGTGGTGTGTGACGCCAACCCAGAAGCCCTGCGTTTGCTTGGCGCACCGTTAACGGGTGTCCGTTGGTTTGATGTGATCCAGCGTGCGTTTGCTCCACGTGACGATGATGGTCATGAAGTGTCATTGCGCAATGGTCGCCGAGTCAAACTGGCGATCTCCGCTTCCAGCCGTGGTCAGCTTATTTTTATTACCGACATGACGGAAACCCGTTTATTGCAGTCGCGGATCAGTGACATGCAACGTTTGTCGTCATTAGGCCGCATGGTCGCATCATTGGCACATCAAGTGCGTACCCCGCTGTCGAGTGCCTTGTTGTACGCCGCGAATTTGTCATCCCCGAACCTGACACAGCCGACGCGTGAACGCTTTCAAACCAAGTTAGTGGACAGGCTGCATGACTTGGAAAAGCAAGTGAATGACATGCTGCTGTTTGCCAAAGGCGGTGACAATAAAGTGGTCGCGCCGTTTAGTTTGGAAACCCTGCTTAACGAGGTTGAGCGCATGGTGGAAGCCCAAGTGTTGGCGAGCCATGTGGATTTCAGCATCGACTGTGATGATGAAACGGTGACCGTGCTGGGCAATGCCAATGCGCTGGCCAGCGCGATCAGTAACCTGATCACCAATGCGATCCAAATGGCGGGCAAACAGGCGAAGATCCGCTTGCAACTGAGCGTGCAAGCGGGCTGGGTACACATTGCCGTCACTGACAATGGCCCAGGCATTGCGCCTGAGATGCAGCAAAAAATTCTCGAACCTTTCTTTACCACCCGACAGCAAGGCACAGGCCTGGGGCTCGCGGTGGTACAGATGGTGGTGCATGCGCACAAAGGCCAGCTGAATGTGACATCCACACTGGGCGAAGGCGCCACCTTTACCTTAAGCATTCCCGAAGCGGCCCCTGTCGCTTGTGCGGCTACGATCCACACCGAAGACACCACGATGGGAGTAACACCATGAACCAGAGCCGCGTATTGGTGGTTGAAGATGACGAAGGATTGCGTGAAGCCCTGATCGATACCCTTGCCTTAGCGGGGTATGACTGGTTGGAAGCCGACAGTGCCGAACAGGCCTTGCTGTTGCTTAAAGCGGAAGCGGTCGACATCGTGGTATCCGACGTGCAAATGGCCGGCATGGATGGCTTGTGTCTGCTGCGCAGCATTAAACACCACTGGCCGAAACTGCCGGTCTTGTTGATGACCGCATACGCCAACATAGAAGATGCGGTGTCTGCGATGAAAGACGGCGCGATTGATTACATGGCCAAGCCATTTGCACCCGAAGTGTTGTTGAACATGATCAGTCGCTACGCGCCCGTGAAGACCGAAATTGGCCATGCGGTAGTGGCGGACGAAAAATCGCTGAAATTACTGGCATTGGCAGAGAAAGTGGCGAAAACCGACGCCAATGTGATGGTGCTAGGGCCAAGTGGCTCAGGCAAAGAAGTGATGTCGCGTTATATTCACAGCCATTCGATGCGCCGTGAGGGGCCATTTGTGGCGATTAACTGTGCGGCGATCCCGGAAAATATGCTGGAAGCGACCCTATTCGGTTACGAAAAAGGCGCATTTACCGGCGCCGTTCAGGCCTGTCCGGGCAAGTTTGAACAAGCCCAAGGCGGCACCATTTTGCTTGATGAGATCAGCGAAATGGCGTTAAGCCTGCAAGTGAAATTATTGCGTGTCCTGCAAGAGCGAGAAGTGGAGCGTTTAGGCAGCCGCAAAAGCATCAAACTCGATGTACGGGTGCTGGCCACCAGTAACCGCGATTTGAAGCAGTACGTGAGTGAAGGTCATTTCCGCGAGGATTTGTATTACCGCCTGAATGTATTCCCACTGACATGGCCCGCCTTGGCTGAACGCCCAGGTGATATCGCCCCGTTAGCCCATTATCTGCTGGAACGCCATTGCATGAAGCAAGGCTTACCGGTACCCGCACTGGAAGCGGAAACGGTGATCAAATTGCAGCAATATGGCTGGCCGGGCAATGTGCGCGAGCTGGACAACGTGGTACAGCGTGCGTTGATTTTATGCAATGGCGCCACGATCAGTACCGGTGACATTTTGTTGGAAGGGTTGGATTGGTTGGATGCCGGTGGTTTACAGCACGCGGTGGAACAGGCCGTCTCTCCGCAGTTAGCGGTAGCACAACAGCGCGGTGAGGCCGAGCTGAGTGCGGTGGCTGTCGCGTCAGAGGCGGCGTCATTTTCTGCAGCAGGATCACCCTTTGTGCCTGCTGTCGCCGAACCGGTGACAGGCAGTGTGCCAACAGGGGGGGATGGGTTAGGAAATGAGCTGCGAGAACAAGAGTTTTCGATTATTCTAGACGCCATTCGTGCCTGTGAAGGGCGACGCAAGGATATTGCGGAAAAACTGGGGGTTAGCCCTCGAACTTTGCGATACAAATTAGCCAAGATGCGAGATGCTGGGATCGATATCTCAGTCTAGTGCGCACAATCATGCTTACCGCTGTGCCTTTGTGGTACGGCTGCACATAACCCTATGCCGAGGTAACACGCAGAATGAACATTAATGGACTCCAAGCCGAGCTGCAGGCCATGAAGCTGGAAGCAACCAATACCTCACGCCCGGCCACTGGCCAGCAGGTCAGTGCGGATTTCGGTGCTCTGTTAGGGGATGCGATTAAATCGGTGAATGGCATACAAGCACAATCGAGTGATTTGGCGACACGCTTTGATCAAGGGGATCGCAGTGTGTCCCTGTCAGATGTGATGATCGCGCGCAACAAATCCAGCGTGGCCTTTGAAGCCACCGTGCAAGTCCGTAACAAAATGGTCGAAGCATACAAAGAACTAATGAACATGCCGGTTTAATGCAGGAATACTTGAGTGTCAGATCCTTCAACTAACAACAACGAACTCGCGCTTGCGGGCAACACGTCTGCAGCGACAGTGGCCGACAATGATCTCGCCCTCCAACCGGAAGCAGAAGAGAAAAATCCGTCGCGTGTGGACAGCATGCTGGGGAATTTGGATCTTCTGCGTCAGGTGATTTTGGTGCTGTCAGTCGCGATCTGTGTGGCCTTGATCGTGTTGGTCGTGTCGTGGATCAAAGAGCCGGAAATGCGCCCATTAGGGACATATGAAACCGCTGAACTGATTCCGATTTTAGATCACTTTGACCAAAAGAAAATTGAATACGCGCTAGAAGGGAATACGCTCCGCGTGCCAGCCGATAGCTACGCCTCGGTGAAGTTAGAGCTGACCCGTGCCGGATTGAATGAACGTACCGTCGAAGGGGATGACATCTTGCTGCAAGACATGGGCTTTGGGGTCTCTCAACGTCTTGAGCAAGAACGTTTAAAGCTGAGTCGTGAGCGCCAGTTGGCCCGTGCGATTGAGCAGATCCGCCAAGTGCGCAAAGCGCAGGTGTTGCTGGCGATGCCCAAGCAAAGCGTGTTTGTGCGTCATAACCAAGAAGCCACCGCGACGGTTTTTCTGACCTTAGGAGCCAGCGGCGCGCTCGGTCAGCAAGAAGTGGATTCGATTGTCGACATGGTGGCCACGGCGGTGCCGGGGCTAAAACCCACGCGCGTGACCGTCACCGATCAGCATGGCCGCTTGCTCAGTTCCGGTACCGAAGATGCGAGTGCCACCGCGCAGCGCAAAGAGTATGAGCTTGAGCGCAAACAAGAGCAGGCGTTGCGGGAAAAAATTGATGCCATCCTGATCCCGATTTTGGGCTTGGGTAACTACACCTCGCAGGTGGATGTGGCGATGGATTTCAGTGCCGTGGAAGAAACCCATAAGCAGTACGATCCGACAACCGCGTCAACCCGCAGTGAATTCACGTTAGAAGATTATAACAACGGTAAAACCGTGGCCGGCATTCCGGGGGCGTTGAGTAACCAACCGCCATCAGACAGTGCTATCCCGCAAGATGTGGCTGAACTGCAATCGGGGAAAAGCGGCGACAATGGCTCGGTGCACCGTGAATCGACCCGTAACTTTGAATTAGACACCACTATCCGTCACAAGCGGGCACAAACCGGTACGGTGCAGCGTCAAACGGTGTCTGTGGCCATTGACTACAAGTCCGTGGTGAACCCGGAAACCGGTGAAGCGACCCGTGTGCCGATCAGTGATGCTGAGTTGATGAAAATCAGCCGCTTACTTAAAGGTGGTGTCGGTTTCTCTGATGCCCGTGGCGACATGCTGGAAGTGGTTTCGATGCCGTTTGCAGTGCCAGAGCAAGAAGCGATGGCCGATCTGCCAGTATGGGAACACCCAAGTTTCAACACCTGGGTCCGCTGGCTGGCGGCAGCACTGGTGATTGTGGTGATCATGTTGGTCTTGGTGCGTCCGGCGATGCGTAAATTACTGTACCCGAACCAAGCGGCTGACGGCACGCCGTTGGATGAACATGGCCGACCGATATTGGCGCGTGGGGACGGTGTGGAATTGTTGGGGGGTGAGCTGGATGGTGTGGATGCGCTGGAGCTGAGCAGCAACAATATGGATCTGCCGAACCTTCACCGAGATGAAGATTTATTGAAAGCGGTACGTGCATTGGTGGCCAATGAGCCGGATCTCGCCGCACAAGTTGTAAGAAGTTGGGTAAACGAAGATGGCTAATGACGTCGCAACCACAGAAACAAAAAAGTTTGATCTGGCCACACTGAGTGGGGCGGAAAAGTCCGCGATTTTGCTGCTGAGCCTCAGCGAGCAGGATGCGGCCAGTATTATTCGCCATCTTGAGCCGAAACAAGTGCAACGCGTGGGGGGCGTCATGGCCTCCATGAGCGATCTCAGCCAAGAAAAAGTCTCGGCGGTACACCGCCATTTTCTCGAAGACATTCAGAAATACACCGGGATCGGGATGGACAGCGAAGACTTCGTCCGTAATACCTTGATTGCGGCATTGGGTGAAGACAAAGCCAATAACTTGGTGGATCAAATCTTGATGGGAACCGGTTCGCGTGGCTTGGATTCCTTGAAATGGATGGATCCGCGTCAGGTGGCCAGCATCATCCATAACGAACACCCACAGATCCAAACCATTGTCTTGTCCTACCTGGATCCGGAACAGTCGGCAGAAATTCTGTCACAGTTCCCTGAGCGTGTGCGTCTGGATTTGATGATGCGAATTGCCAATCTGGAAGAAGTTCAGCCAGCAGCATTGCATGAGTTGAATGACATCATGGAGAAACAGTTTGCCGGTCAAGCCGGTGCGCAAGCGGCCAAGATGGGCGGCCTGAAGGCGGCAGCCGAAATCATGAACTACCTCGACAACAATGTTGAGGGGCTATTGATGGATCAGATCCGTGACAATGACGAAGATATGGCGACCCAAATTGAAGATCTGATGTTCGTGTTTGACAACCTGTCAGACGTGGATGATCGCGGCATTCAAATCTTGCTGCGTGATGTGCCGCAAGATCTGCTACAGAAAGCACTGAAAGGGGCGGATGACACGTTACGTGAGAAGATCCTGCGTAACATGTCTAAGCGTGCGGCAGAAATGCTGCAAGAAGACTTAGAAGCCATGGGCCCGATCCGTGTGGCGGATGTGGAAGCCGCGCAGAAAGAAATTCTGTCTGTGGCGCGTCGCTTGTCGGATGCCGGTGAAATCATGCTCACGGGAGGCGGTGCGGATGAGTTCTTATAAACCGTTGAAACGTATTCAGGTGAAGACCTTGACTCGCCCTCTGACACATAAGCAGGTGAATAATGTCTACTGATCGCCACCGCGGTTTTCTACGCGTGGCCGAACATCAAGCACAAGAGCTTGAGCGTTGGGCCTACCCCGATTACAGCGACGAGGTTGAGAGTGCGCCGGACAATGCCCTCAATTATCGCCATGACTGGCATGAGCCTGCGTTTGAAGACGAGAATGAGCCAGGGCCGCCCCCCTTAACCGCCGCCGATTTGGAGGCGATCCGCGAGTCTGCCTATGAAGAAGGGCAAACCGAAGGGCGAGCATCGGGCTATCAAGACGGTTTTGCGCAAGGCCAAACCGACGGCCTCGAACAGGGCACGGCGCAAGGACTGGAACAAGGGCTTGCGCAAGGGTTGGAACAAGGCCAGCAGCAGATCACGGAACAGGTCACGCACCTGACGCAGTTGATTGAGCAACTGGCGACACCGCTGGCACAGGTCGATAACGCGGTCGAGCAAGAGCTATTGCGCTTGGTGACTGGCCTGACCCGTGAGTTGATCCAAGTGGAGCTGAAAACCAACACCCAAGTGATTTTACAGACGTTGCGTGAAGGCATTGCAACCTTACCTGTGGCGAACCAAACCGTGATCATTCAGTTGCATCCGGATGACTTGGCGGTGGTGAAAACCGCCTACGGCGACGACAATCTGGCCGAACGCCAGTGGCGGTTGCAGGCCGAACCCGCGTTACAGCGGGGAGACTTGCAACTGCAAGCGGGCGACTCGACCGTGGATTATCAGATGGAAAGCCGGATCCGTGATGTGCTGAGCGGTTTCATCGGGCGTAACGCACAACAGGCCATGCAGGCTGAGGCTGATGCCGCACAAGAGGGCGCATTAAGCGCAGAGGCAGCCGTGACCGACCGCGAGGCGATCGCTGACGACCCGCAAGGCACTCACTAATGGCGGCGTTGGCCGCGCGTCTCGCGCGTTATCAAACGGAGAACTTGGCCCGTCGTCCGGTGGCATCGGGCCGCTTGGTTCGGGTTGTCGGGTTGACGTTAGAAGCCGTCGGGTGCCGTGCACCTGTCGGCAGTACGTGCAAAGTGGAAACCTTAACGGGTGAGATGGAAGCGGAAGTCGTCGGTTTTTCCGGTGATACCCTGTTTTTGATGCCCAGTGAGCAGTTAACCGGTGTGATGCCGGGCGCACGGGTAACCCCCGTGCTGCAAGCTGCCGGCCTACCGGTGGGGATGGAATTGCTTGGCCGCGTGATCGACGGTGTAGGTAACCCACTTGATGGCCTCGGCGAGATCTACACCGCCCAGCGCGCCGCGTTTACCGCCGATCCGATCAACCCGCTTTCTCGTAAACCGATCAAAGAGCCGCTGGATGTCGGTTTGAAAGCCGTCAACGGCCTGTTAACGGTAGGCAAAGGCCAGCGTATCGGCCTGTTTGCCGGTTCGGGTGTGGGTAAATCGGTCACCTTGGGCATGATGACCCGTGGCACCACCGCCCAAGTGGTGGTGGTAGGCCTGATTGGTGAACGTGGCCGAGAAGTGAAAGAGTTCATCGATGAAATTCTGGGGCATGAAGGCCGCCAGCGTGCGGTGGTGGTGGCGGCGCCTGCCGATGCCTCACCCATCATGCGTTTGAAAGGGTGTCAAACCGCCCTGACCGTTGCCGAGTATTTCCGTGATCAGGGGCTGGATGTGCTGCTGCTGATGGATTCATTGACCCGTTTTGCCCAAGCGCAACGTGAAATCGCCCTGTCAGTCGGGGAGCCACCGGCCACCAAAGGGTATCCGCCTTCGGTGTTTGCCAAACTGCCTGCGCTGGTAGAACGCGCCGGTAACGGCGGCGAACATCAGGGCTCAATCACCGCCTTCTTTACCGTATTGAGTGAAGGCGATGATTTACAAGATCCAATCGCTGATGCCTCGCGCGCCATTTTGGATGGTCACATTGTTCTGTCACGGGAAATGGCCGATGCCGGGCACTATCCGGCGATTGATGTGGAACGCTCGGTCAGTCGAGTGATGCCCGCCATTGTGAGCGAAGAGCACATGTTGATGGCCAAGGCTGTGCGACAGATCTTGTCGATTTGTCGCAAAAACCAAGATTTGGTGTCGATAGGAGCGTACAAGCCCGGGACTGACCAAGCCATCGACCAAGCGTTTACCTTTAAACCGCGGTTAGACGGCTATTTGCAGCAGACCATGAAAGAATCGGTGCCGTACGATATGTGCATTAATATGCTGCGTTCGGTGCTGGGCGGCTAAATCCTCTATCGCCCGCCAAGTACCGCTTGACCCCTAACGCAATATCGAGAAAAGAATGTCAAACCAAGCGCTCGCGCTGATCCTTGATCGCGCCAAAGATGACGAGCACAACGCCTCGCTGGCGCTGAGTCAGGCCCGCACGGAACGGGACAATTACTATGTCCAGTTACAGCAGATAGAACAATATCGTTTGGATTACTGCCGTCAGTTGTCGGAACGGGGACAGCAAGGCTTAACCGCCAGCTCCTACGGGCATTTACAGAAGTTTCTAAATCAACTCGACGAAACCCTCACCAAACAAAAACAAGCCGCCAGCCAGTTTGACTTTCAGGTTGAGCAGTGCAGCGACCACTGGAATGAAATGCGTAAAAAGCGCCGTTCCATTGAGTGGCTGCTGGAGAAAAAACAAACGGAACGTCAGCAGTTTCTCGATCGACAAGAACAGAAAATGCTCGATGAGTTTGCTACGTTGCAGTTTGCCCGCCGGATGACAGCGAAACGCTGACCCTGCTAACCGATAGATGGTTTGATTTTTGCATGGATGCTTACCTTGAGAGAGACAGTCAGCCGTCTGACGGTTGGGTGTTGGCCTGATTGATGAGTTCCTGAGTTGCTATGATGTTTTCGCGTTTGTTTACCTCTGATCCTGCTTCTGCCGCCCCGGTGAGCCGAACGACCTTGTCGTCGACGGCGCGTGCCGTCAGTGAGGCAGGGAGCGATGACTTTTCCCACTCGCTTGCGGATGCCGTTGAGCCTACCGCGCGTCAGCCTGTCGATAGTGCATCACACGGTTCGTCGGTGAACGACAAGCACGCCAAACGCACGAACAATACCGATAAGACTTCTGAGCACGCGCTTTCCGCTGCGGTAGATGCTGCGGTGATTGAGGAAGGCGGTGAAGCCGCTGGTGGGAAGAGCGTCGAGAAGACCGCCGAAAAAGAGGCGGCCTCGTTGTCTTCAGCGACAACAGATGGCGATGTTGGTGACTCGGTCGACGTTATGGCGGGTGATAACAGCCCAACGAGCGACACTGATGGCACATTGTCTGCCGACAATACCAGCGTGGCTGTCGATAGCCAGCAAGCGATGCAAGAGGGCGATGCTTTTTTGCAAGAGATGGCACAGTACCAGCGTCAATTGACCGCGGGTTCCGATGATACTGATGTGACGGCCTCTGCCAGTACGGAAGACGAGGCAGGCAAAATGTTGCCGCTTTCCTCTCAATACACCTCAAAGGGTGAGGCCGTGGTCGAGGGGGGGATTGATGACGAAAGCGCTGAGGCAGCAAGTACTGACGTAGAAAGTGTTGAAGTAGAAAATACTGACGTAGAAAGTGCAGAAAGTGCAGAAAGTGCAGAAAGTGTAAAGAGTGAAGCCAAGGGCACGCCGGTTTGGTCGGCGGTCTTTGCCCCAACAACGCAACATGGCGGGGGAACGGAGACATCGGTAGAGGGCGAGAACATGATGCAAAGCGCTGATAGTCAGCGAGCGGCATCGGCCTTTACACAAGCACAGATGGTCGCGGGAACTCCCGCTTCATCGGCCTCGATCGCCGATGAGATGCAGCGTGATAGCCAGACGCGCGGCATGCCCATTGATCTCACCAGCACCATGGCGGGCGACACCGGTGACATGCCCCTCGGGCTTGATACGCTTGCAACCGCAGACAGTGCTGATGGTGCAGACGGTGCGAGCGGCATGAATGGTGACAATGCGGCACTGTTTACGACAGCGGCCACTGGTGGCAGTGAGCAAGAGACAAAAGCCTTATTGGCCGCATTCGGGGGGGATGATGCGGCAGAAGGCGTGCGTGCGGCACACACCGCTTCCCCGATGCAGGCCGCGCAAACACGATTAACGGATCCGGCGTCCGCGAATACTCAACCGCCGTTGTTACTGACGCAGGCGCAAGGCGGGGATGAGTTAGCCGATCGCTTGCAAATGATGCTGTCGAAAAACCTTAAACACGTCGATATTCGCCTTGATCCACCGGAATTAGGGCGCTTACAGATCCGATTATCCATCAATAACGATCAGGCCAGTGTGCAGTTTACCGCGGCAAACCCGCAGACCCGTGAATTGATTGAACAAGCGATGCCACGTCTGCGTGAATTATTGAGTCAGCAAGGGGTGCAGCTCGCGCAAACCTCGGTGCAACAAGAAAGCAGCCGTCAGTTTACCGGCCAGCAAAGCCAGCATGATCAGGCTCAACAAGGGCAAGGCAATGGTCAGGGGAATGGTCAGGGGAATGGCCGTCAGGGTGACGCATCCGGAGCAG
Organism: Photobacterium japonica; assembly: GCF_050337005.1. Lineage (NCBI taxonomy): Bacteria > Pseudomonadati > Pseudomonadota > Gammaproteobacteria > Vibrionales > Vibrionaceae > Photobacterium > Photobacterium japonica. Next base: position 145,524 of record NZ_JAKJSN010000012.1, read on the forward strand.
GCGCTTTACCGGGAGAACACGGCAATGATGTCATGAGCCCGCAGGACTTTTGGCTGTCACAAGCCAAGCCGGGTGTCGACTATTACGCCTAGTGGAAACAAGGGGGACTCTGCTACTATGGCGCCCCCAAAATAGATACTGATAATTTAAACATCAAGCCGTAATCACGGACACAGTTAAGGAATAACAGCAATGGCTGAGGACTCAAACGCAAGTAGCAAGAAAAAACGCCTGATGTTGATTGTTGGCGTCGTGCTACTGCTGGTGGGCGGCGGGGCAGGCGCGTGGTGGATGTTTGGCAATGAGGCGACACCCGCGGCGATTAGCCCGACGGTCAGTACCTTGCCAGCGACGACCACGCCGGTGGTAGAGCCTGCGTATTACGTGATTTTACCGCAGCCGTTTATTTTCAATGTGACGGGTGACCGACGGGATCGCTTGGTGCAAGTCAAAGTACAACTGTTGGTGCGTGGCGAGCGCAATGAAGCGACGGCGAACCAACACGTTCCGTTAGTGGAAAGTACGTTGCTGCAAACCTTTGGTGCCGCGACCGTGGAACAATTAAGAGCCCCTGGTGGCCGTGCGGATTTGCGCACGTATGCCCTCAAGGCAGTGCAAGATGCACTGGTGAAAGTATCTGGCCGTCCTGTGGTAGAGCGGGTGCTCTTCACAGGCTTTGTCATGCAATAGGTTGACCGTGAGTGATTTATTAACCCAAGACGAAATCGATGCCCTTTTACACGGGGTCGATGACGGCGACGATGACGACGATGACATTGGCCGTGGTAGTAACAATGGCGGCAGTGTTATCTCGTTTGATTTCTCCTCTCAGGACCGTATCGTCCGTGGGCGGATGCCAACCCTTGAATTGATCAATGAACGCTTTGCCCGTCATATGCGCATCAGCTTGTTTAACATGCTGCGCAAAACGGCGGAAGTGTCGATCAACGGGGTGCAGATGATCAAATTTGGTGAATACCAAAATACCCTGTATGTGCCGACCAGTTTGAACATGGTACGTTTTCGCCCGTTAAAAGGCACCGCACTGATCACCATGGAAGCCCGCTTGGTCTTTATCTTGGTGGAAAACTTCTTTGGCGGTGATGGGCGTTTCCACGCCAAAATCGAAGGCCGAGAGTTTACGCCCACAGAGCGCCGCATTGTTCAGATGCTGCTGAAGCTGGTGTTTGAAGATTACCGCGAAGCGTGGTCACCGGTGATGGGGGTGGAGTTTGAATACCTCGACTCGGAAGTGAACCCGACCATGGCCAACATCGTCAGCCCGACGGAAGTGATTGTCGTGAGTTCGTTCCACATCGAAGTGGATGGCGGCGGCGGTGATTTTCATGTGGTGATGCCGTATTCCATGGTGGAGCCGATCCGCGAATTGCTTGATGCCGGTGTGCAGAGTGACAAGATGGATACCGACGTGCGCTGGAGCAAAGCGCTGCGTGACGAAATCATGGATGTGCCGGTGAATATGCGCGCCAAGCTGTTGGATGTGACGTTGACCTTACGCGATTTGATGGAGTTGCAACCGGGGGACGTGATCCCGATTGATATGCCGGAAGCTGCCACCGTGTTTGTTGAAGACCTGCCGACCTATCGCGCCAAAATGGGCAAGTCGGGCGACAATATCGCACTGAAAATTACTGATAAATTAAAACGTCCGGATATGGTGAAAAGCGATTTGGCTTTCCTTGATCGGGATGAATTAGGGACAGCGCTGCTGAACCTGCATAACGAAGACAGCAATAACTAAGGACGCCAGTCCAAAGAGGTAGAAACATGTCTAATGACCAACAAATGGCCGATGATTGGGCGGCGGCACTGGCCGAGCAAGCGTTGGACGAAAGCACGCACTTGGCACCCTTGGAAGAGTTAACGGATGAACCGTCACCGATCGGTGAGGATGAGCGCCGTAAGCTCGACACGATCCTTGATATTCCGGTGACCATTTCAATGGAAGTGGGGCGTACCCAAATCAGCATCCGTAACCTGCTGCAATTGAACCAAGGGTCGGTGGTCGAGCTGGATCGTGTGGCCGGTGAATCACTGGATGTACTGGTCAACGGCACCTTGATTGCCCACGGTGAAGTCGTGGTGGTCAATGACAAATTCGGGATCCGCTTGACGGATGTGATCAGTCAAACCGAACGTATCAAGAAGCTGCGCTAACATGGCTACCGGACCGGAATTAAACCTTGCCACCACCTTTGCCGCGTTAATCGTGGTGTTGATGGTGATCGTCTTGCTGGCATGGTTGATCAAACGCATGAAGT
>NZ_JAKJSN010000057.1:0-33954 GCF_050337005.1 Photobacterium japonica
AATTTATCTAAGTAATATATCACTCAAACCATATGGCCGTGCGCCAAAACATGACAAAGACTGAGGATAGGACGATGACACAGACATTGCTGCAAGTGGATTTTAATCATCAAGGGCCGTTTGGTGAGGAAATGGCGACGCAGTTAGCGGGACTGGCCGCTTCTATTAATGAAGAGCCGGGGTTCATTTGGAAAATCTGGACAGAAAATGAAGCGGAACAGTTGGCGGGTGGGGTTTACCTGTTTGCCGATGCCGCATCGGCGCAAGCGTATTTGACGATGCATACGGCACGTTTAACCCAGATGGGTTTCACGGGGATCCGTGGGCGCGTGTTTAACGTGAATGCGGATTTATCAACCATTAACCAAGCGACGTTCGCCCTGTAAAACGACATCGGTAAAGCAATACCTGTTAAGTACGGCATTTCTCCATCTAACAATGAATTGAAGCAATGAAAAATAAGACCTTTTTTACCCTACATACCGCCATTTATGGCACCTTTGCGTTTGCACTTTTTGTACTGCCCGCTTGGATGTGGCCTTTGTACGGCGTGCAGGTCAATGATCAATACGCGTACTTTTTGTCGCAGCACAACAGTATTTTCTTGGGCGGTATTGCGGTGATCAGTTACGTGTTCCGTAACGTGCAAGACGCAACGGCAGGCAAACAATTGGTCAAAGGGCTGCTGTTCACGAATGCCTTAGGTATGGTGATTACCTTGTATGCGGCTATCACGGGTATTTTTACTGGGTTTGGCTGGAGCGATCCGGCTTTCTTTGCGGTCATGCTGGTGGTCAGCGTGCGTCAGTGGCGATGGAATGCGGGCTAAGTGATTTCTCAGGGAGATTAGCGGTTATATGAAACGGGCCATGAAAGTGACCCGTTCTTGTCTGCGTTTTTTGAACTCGCTTATGATGCGGTATTTTTCTCTGCCGTGTGTCCCTCAAGGTCGTGAGACAGTTTCTTCATCCAGCGTGCTTTAACCGCCTGTAAGTGGGCGCTGTGCTGCTGTTTAATGCGTTGGCGTAGTTTGTGCTTATTGTCACTCATCACAGGTGTCCGGTTATTACAGGGTCAAGATGTGTTGGCAGTCTTTACATTGGTAAACCGCTTTGAAAAAGAGGCGCTGGAAGAGGTTACGCTTTACGCGTGTGACGTTGCGATGGGCGCAAGGGGCTGGCGAGGTCATGGTGGAACAGTCCTTTGTATAAAAACGGCAACCTATAAAGGTCGCCGTTCGATAGATTAAGCTGTGAATGATTAGGCGTTATTCAGCAGGTACCCAGCGGCTGTATAAATCGCTAATTAACGCTTTATCTTCTGATGTGATGTAGTAGGAAACATTGTTTTCCAACTCATTCGAAGTCACTTTATCAGTGATGCCGATAGACAGTTGGCCAAAGTGACGGTTGATGTAGTTGTAGCGATCATAGCCACCATCCCATGGCTCACGCATATATAGGCGCTCAAAGTTTGTTTCTTCGTCAGTTTCCACGTCCCAGAAATCACCCTTAGATGCATTTGTGCCATTCAAATCGGTTGATGTGTATGTGGTATCAACGTGATAAATATTCACTTCAACCATTGGGTCAATATTTACACCATTAGCATCATCGGTCAGTTTATACACTGGTGTTTCAGGTGTAATACCTGCTGCTAATGTGTTATCAAATGGCGTTTCCGTTGAATCAAGCCAGAATAATTCGTCATCCATTTTAAAGATGATTTGGTATTCAGTATTACCGTGTTCTTCAACTGTGTGCTGATACAGCATTTGGAAGTTAGGCATGTTATCACCAGAAGCATCGACTAGGGAGCCATCTTCAGCAATCGTTACAGCGCCGCAATCATCTGCAATAAATTCTTTTGTGCTCGTTAATTTATCCAGTTCTGCTAGCGCATAGTCCCATTTATCGTGGCCGTGATTAGTCAATGAGTCGTCAGAACTCCAACAAAACTCAAGTAGACCACCTGTGTTGCGTAGAGTTGCAAAACCGACTTCATTGTCACCGCTGTTGAAGGAACCCATTTTCCAAACGCCGTCTTTGAAGTGAGCATTGGTGAAGCCCAATTCATTAGCTGGTGGCGGTACAACCACGCCTTCTTTTACTTCAGGAAGCACGAAGTCAACAGTTACAGAGGTATTAGAACCGTCACGATCGGTTGCTGTAACGGATAAACGCTGTTTTTCAGTACTCGCCTCTGACGGTTTACCCGAAAGCGCCAGTTCACCATTGTTATCAACAGAAGCGGTTAGCCCTGCAACAGATGTTGATGCCGTTAGTGTCAGAATGTCGTTTTCATTATCAGTAAATAGGTTACTAACATTGATCGATAGATTCTGTACTTCGGTGCCTTCTTCTAGATCCCAAGTGTTAATCGTATTTTGCAGTTCAGCTTGCTCAGCCTTATTGAACTCAGGCGCTTTGTTTAGTGCTTCAATCGTGATGTTGAATTCAGTACTAGCCGTTGTTTCCAGCGCGTTGCCTTTAGAATCGACATCACTTGCCGTTAGCGTAAGGGTGTAGTTACCTGGTTTTGTCACAGGGTTTGCTGGTGTTAGCACCAACTTACCAGCCTCAATAGAGGCGGTGATTCCTGTACCTTCAAGGTTACTCTTGATCGTAGGAACGACGCCTGCTTCTTGGTCTGCGTCGACAAACAGATCGGCAATGGCAATTTCTACGCCACTGAAGTTATCGTCTTCTTTTAGTGTTGGTAGTGCTTTAACGGCCGCTTCTTTTACTGTTGCATCAACAATCAGCTTGCTGTTAGTGATCACTTCCGGTGCTAGGTTGTCAGAGTCGGGTGTAGTGTCTTCAATGACAGGCTTATTATTCACATCCTTGATGGCTTCATCAGTCATGTTTTCAACAAGGGTGTCAGCTTCTTTGGCAAACTCGGTCGCTTTTTTCTCATAGCTCTCAGGGTTTGCCGCTTTTGATTCTGTCAAAATCTGTGCAGTTTTGTGCAGTTCCGCATTGGCTTTGTCGCCTTTAACGAAATCGCTGAACAGATCAACAGGGGCTGCGTCAGTACCACCCAGTGCGATGTTAACCGCGGCTTGTGCTTCTTCCGCCGTTTTACCTGAGGCCATTTCAATCGCGACCAAGTCCGTGATTGGTGAAATCACGTCAGAGTTGTTCGGGGCACGGAATACCACTTCATGGGCCATCGCCTGAGACGGGTGATCCATGTCTACGGTGTAACGACCTGCATAGTTGGCATTTAGCGCAATCAATTTTGCTTGTGCCGTGCCGTTTGGCGTAATGGTTTGTAGCGCGAGTGTACCCTTCGGTTTTTCCGTTAACTCTAGCTGACCTTTCGCATTCGTCAGGCCAAGGAATGTATCGCTAGTATCCCACTTGCCGTTATCGTTTTGGTCAACAAACATGACAGCATTTTGGAAGTAACCATCGAAACCGGTGATCACGACACCGCCCGGTGCTGGTGGGTTGGTGCCAGTGTTGCCATCCGTATTGTTGTCAGAACCGCCGCCACAGCCCACAAGAGCAAAAGCGACAGATGCGGCAAGTAAACTAACCTTTTTCATTACGTACATTCCTTTCTAAAGAAAAAACCGAGCGGGAATTTAGAATTTTGTATTGCCACGGGGTAAGCCTACCCCCGGCAAGGTGGCTATTTATAAAGAGAGAGAGAGAGGGAAACAAGGTACGGAAAAGAGAGAAAAAACCGTAAAATATATTTTTGTTTTTTTATATGTGGGGATATTGGCAAATAAAAAAACTTCGTTAATATCCACGCCCTCTTTGTGACGGACGGCGAACGGATATAAACAATGAAAATGTGGCACACGTTAGGTGGGCTCGGCAGCGTTGGTATAGCATCGCTGATGTCGACAATGGCCGTTGCAGGGGCGCCAGCGCCAAGTCATGAGTCGGGGTATTCCTACCTGACCATGGGCGTTGAAAACATCACCTACCAAGAAGCCTTCATGGGCAGCGGCGGTGCGGTCTCTGATGTGAGCACGTCGAGCCCTGTGTTGAACACGGGCGGTTTGTACTACGTGAATGAGAAGTTCGATTTTTCCATTGATGCCTTAGCGACGTTCACGCCAATGGGCTCAACAGAGCAATGGGAAGACAGCCAAGGTCGCGCTTATCAGCAAAACCAATTCGAGTACTTACGCACGTCGACCAATATTTTGGTGCATTACAAATGGCGTGATGATATCCGCTTTGTCTTCGGCCCATCACTGACGTATCAAACCTACAAGCGTTACGGGTTGAAAGGCTTGAACGGGTATGAAAATCCGGTATTCCGAGAAGGGGATACCTGGGAAGAGAAATCGACCGATATCTTTGTGGATGTGGGTTTAGCCTATGACAGCGGTTCGTTGTTTCACTCAGATAAATGGCGCATCAGTGGTCGCTGGATAGCGGGTGTACCGATTTGGAGCGTCACAGAAAACACCAAGTTTGAAAATGTGTCGTTCGATGATTTTGGCTTCAGAACATCGCTGGAAGGCACACTGAGTTACGAAGTGATGAAAGGGCTGCACTTGGGCTGGTTTGTGATGCTGGGGTACGAATTCCGTGCCGAGTCTGATCCGCAAACGGTCCGATTTATTGATAGCCAAGGCGACTGGAAGCAGGGTACGGCTTGGTTACCTGAAGCAAAAACCTATACCTTTAATACCGGTATTCAGGCGTTGTGGAAGTTTTAACTTGTGGTGTTTTGGCTGCAAACTGCCTTAATTACGCAGCCAATTGTCTAGAAGTGGTTTAACGTTCGACGTTGACTATCCGTTTCAGGGCATCCTTGTGATGCCCTGTTTTTTTGATTACGGCTTCATGTAATCAGGATTGTGATAGCGCAGGTTGATCTTAAATTCTTCAACGATATGGGCGTATTCTGGCTTCGGTCGGATGATAAAACTGTAGATGTTGCCCGGCACAAAATAATCATAGCGGTGATACTGCAGCCCGAAATACACATAGTTGCGTTGCCAGTCATCGCGGTAGTGGACACCACAGTGAATGGGGGCACTGCTCCATGGATCGGCAGAGCTGGAAATAATATCACCGGTTTCCCCTTCTCCGGCGAGGACGTTACTTTGCCAGAAGGGCAACACGTTTTCGCAGGCTAAGTCACGTAATGGTGAATGCAAGTTCCAGTCGGAATCCAGCCCTTGGTATTCATCGTGCGGCCCATACAAGTAAATGTAATTGCCGGCGAAACTTTGCAAAAACTGCCCATTACTGAGCGGAACAAGGTAATCAAACATCTGCATCTGAAAAGGGTATTGACCCGTTTGTACGTTTAACCGCGCTTCCATGGCGGATCGTGAACGTTGCAGCGTGTAGCTTTCTACATGCTTGCCAGCATAGACCGTGGTAAAGAAATTTTTGACCCCTTCACGGTACCAAGAATCGTATATCCATTTTACGTTCCAGCGTTGTTGGCCATTAAGCTGAGAACTGGTGCTGGTGACGATCAAATCCTTCTTATCATCAACTGTATATTCCCCGATTTCCTGTAGGTGGCTATTCATCGGGCAGTGTGTTTGGGTATTTGCTGCGGCGAAATACACCAAGCCATCTTTAAAGCGCCATGCCTCACAATACACCACCTCATAGCTGTAGTAAGTGTCGGCTAACCCATAGGTGGTTTCCAGCCGGTACAGCGTTTCCCCTTCTAACGGGTGGGGCACTTTGTCTGCGGGGGTCTGCATCGGGCGCAACGTGAAATATGCGGATACCCAAGGTTGATTGCCGTGTTGATTATCTTGCGCTTCAATCACTAACGAAGGAAAAGCCACCAAGGTTTGGGGGATGCCTTGTACTCGCAAGGTGCTGCTTGTTGGCGACACCTGCACCCCTGGGATCGACAGATACGCACGAAGACGAATAGGATCCCCTTCTGGGTCGGTAAACAGGTTGTCGATCGGCAAGGTGTAGCGCACCGGCATGTCTTGGCTGAAAGCCCAATTGTCGACGATTTTTTGTAACTGACTATGCACCGCAGGGTTGATCTGGGGCGGGTAGTTCGTTCCACTGGTGTCGTAGTCGATGTACTCTTCTCTGATACTCATGCCGATATCATTGAGTGCATAACCGTACACCGCATCACGCATATTGCGCTGTGCTGAGGGGGCAGAGGTCGTGCTTTCAGTGTGGTCATCGGGTGACTGAGCAAGGTCATCTAATGCGATCTCTTCTGATTCAATTGTGGTTTTTTCTGCATCATTGAGGGTGTCTGCATCGTCTTTTGATGACAAATCTGTTGACGTTTCTACGTCGACATTCGCCTCAACGGTGCCTGTATTGGCATCTGCGTAGGATGACGGCATCACAGGCGAGTCCACGCTTGATGATGCGAACAAGGATCCTTCAGGCGTGACATGTACCGGGGCCGCTTGTGCTGATGATGCGAAGATGACAAGTCTGTCGTCGGTCGCGGGTTCCTGTGCCGAACACCACCACCATGTTCCTGATACAACGGCAGTGATGACCGCTAACGCGGTGAGATGGGTTGCCTTCATGCCGCTTAGGCCATCCGTGTTTGCAGCCAGCTGCGTGAGAATTTGAGATCTTTTTCAATCAGGCTGGCGCTGCACTCGAGTAATTCGCTGATTTCTTGGTTCTGTAACCCCATTAGGTACTTGAGTTTTAATGCGCTGGACTGTCGCGGGTAGCGCACACTGAAACTATCTAACGCCTTATCAATGATGATCAGCTGTTCAAAGCGTTCATCCTGATCGCCCGCCACGACCGTTAACTGTTGGCGTTTTTGAGCCTGTAAGTTACGGGCATTATCGATCAAAATCTGGCGCATCACTTTTGCCGCCATGAGGAAAAAGGTGCGTTTATTTTCGATTTCAGCCAATTCGTTATTCGACATTTTCAGGTAAGCATCATGGATCAATGCCGTGGTGCTGCTGATACTGTCGGCCAGTACATGGTTGTCGATGCCGTATTTTTCGGCATTACGTGCGCGTTCTTGCTGCGCAATTTTACGCAGTTGTAAGTAGGCAAACTGGTACAGTTGGCTTTCGGCGAGCTTATCACCGGTTTGCCACTGCTGAATGATTTGCGTCAGTGGCTGAGAAGACGTTCCCTGCATGGTCACTCCTATTCGGTTGACGGCCGTGGGTTCACGGCGCTGTCATGTCATCAATGGTGAAAATAACGGTTAAAATTGTTTGGTAAATTCTGAAATGGCGAACGTTTGAAGGGTGTCAGACCCATCAGAATGTTGTGTGCGTATCTGCTGATAACGGTACAACATGCCTTGATCCCACGTGGCACCCGCCGGAAGGTATTCCCACGTGGTGTGAAGGGGTGGTTTTCCTTTTGGATACCAACGCACCGTCACGTTCATTTGCGCCAGTTGGGCGGGGGTGTCTTCGGCATTCAGCCACCACATATCTCCGTAGTCTGCGGTTACATCTTGGCGGTAAGCCGTGCGTTTTGTCGGACAGGTGTCGGTGTTTTTTTGCCCTTGTAAAACGGTATTACCCTCAAAAAGCAGACAGGTTTCTTGCATGTCGGTTTCCTGATAAGTGGTTTCTTTCCATACCCCTTCATAGTCAATCTTGTGGCCTTTCGCTTCCGGATAGGTGAACCACATCATCTCACCTTGATTGCTGTGCAGTACTTTTCCATTTGGGCCTAATCCTTGGACTTTCTCCATGAACAGTTGTGTGGTTGGGTCGAAATTGATCGCCATGGTGCGGTACTTCCAGTCTCCTTCATCGTCGTAATCATCGACTAAAAAGCCATTTAGATCACTGCGCGTACAGCCTTTTTGGCTGCAACCGACCAAGCCTTGCATGTTGGAAAAGTTCGACATCGGTTCTTCTATGGTGGACTCAAGAGCACCGGCCGGATTGCGATAACAGGCATTGAAGAGATCCCCCATACCGGGATACTGGATGATGTGGGAGGGCGTGATCATATAGTGCATCTCGCCGATAGGGCTGTTGTGACGTGGGCGTTTGATATAGCGCAAATCCAACACGCAATGGCGGCCAGTGTAGTCTTTTTTGCGAATAATGATGGTCGTTAATCGTTGGTTGAGCGGGGAATAAATGACGTCATCAGAGGTAAAATGTCGCTCAATATATTGTTGGCTCTGATTCAAATGCTCAACGGCCGCTTTGACCGGCACAATGTCAAAGTTAAGTTTGTCTTTCATGTCGTCAAGCAAGTTGAGATCCAGCATACGTAACTGCTTCTGAAACGCCGGATCCGCCAGCATATCGCCCAGTAATTCAATTTCAGCCTGATCTTCCGGGGTGTTATCCAGTGATAGCAACAGGCGTGTCATATTAATGCTACGGCTGGGGGTGGTCGTGGACAGCGTGGGTGTAACGACGGTTTGTCCCGACAGTTTTGTTAGTAAGTAAGCGTTGTTATCCACGCCCAGATAGAAGCTGACGACATCGCCCGTGTTGTACTGAAATGCCCCTTTTTGGGTAATCCCTTTAATGTTTGAATCGGTTTCATAGTACAAACCGGTGACCGGCGCATCAATAAAATACCCGGTGTGTTGTGTTGTCGCAAAAGCAAGGGGGGCGATACTGCTCAGAACCCAAAGCGTCAGGTGTTTGTTCTTCATACTTGATTATGCTGTGTTTTTATTTGTGTTGTTGTCTGGATCTGCTGCGCACGCGGTATAGGGGTAAGATTGGGTTTATCCGGCGCGGGCGTCATCATGATCATGAGCAGTCGTTGCTTCACTGACTTGGGCAGATCCGGGTTGGATAAAATGCGGCGGCGTGATAAATCCAGCATGGCACTGACTGACAGTAAGGCGTTATCACTGCCACGGGCATGAAACATCATGCTGGTGACCTCAAACATCATATTTTCAGCCACCATTTTTTCTTCGACTAATCGACGATTTTGTACCACCAATACCGAGGAAAACACCATGGCACTGAGAACCAATAGGCACACCATGGCTGTCGGGAAGGGGCGTCGTTGGATCAGCTTTTTCGTGCAGTAGAACACGAGGTGTTGCTTGAGTGAGATGGGCTGACACAACAAAATATGTTCAATGTCTTGACGCAATTCCGTGGTACTGGCGTAACGCGCCTGTGGTTCGTTTGCCGTCGCTTTGTCAATCACAGCCAGAATATCCCCCGTTGCCTGTGGGAACAGCATCGCCAAGATTCTCCCTAACGAGAAAATGTCACTTTGTTGGGTCAGGAAGCGTCCGGCTTGGTGTTCGGGGCTGGCATATTGTTCACTGAACGCGATTAACGTGCCCGCATCAATGTCATTTTGGCGATGCAAGGTTTGCGTGAGGTTGAAATCCAGTAACTTGGGCTGACAATCGCGATCCACCAAAATATTTTCAGGCTTAATATCGGCGTGCAGAATGTGGTTTTGGTGTGCATGCTCAATGGCGTGGCAAATCCGTTTAAACAGCGTTAATTTTCCTTGGCGATCAGGGGCGTGTTCGTGCACAAAGCGATCGAGGGTTTTGCCGGCCACTCTCTCCATCACGATATAGACGCACTCTTGGTATTCCCCACCGTCGAACACTTTGGCAATGCACGGGTGATTCAGACGCGCTAAGAGTTGTGCCTCCGTAAACAGCGCCCGTTTTCCCAAAATCTGGATAAGCGTCGGCTGGATAAATTTGATCGCCAGCTGCTGTTCAAAGGTTTCATCAGCACGGTGTGCGGCATACACCACGCCCATGCCCCCGCGACCCAGTTCATGCGTAAGTTGGTACTTATCGATATTGTGGCCACTGAAATCAAAATCGGCACCAACCAGTTGATTGATATGGAAACCCAGTAATTGCGTCAGAGGAGTGGTGTTTTCAAGCAAGGGCAGCAATTGCTGATGCAATGCCGGATGCGAGTGTGCCAAATCACGTATTCGCGCCTGTTGTGCGGCGTCGTCGAGGTCGAGTAAATCGTAATATACTTGTGTGATACTTGAACTGACTGTCACGGCTTACGTCTTAATCGCAGAAAGAAGATAATGCGGCAGTATATTTTGTGAGATTGATCGCAAAAATACGCCTGTACCCTATTGTATTTCAACTTCGCTTTATTGCCAAGCTAATGCTTTGTAAGTGATTTTTTCATATGCAAGCCGTTTGTATTCCGTGGGTTTGCTTATGCCTCTTGGGTATCTTTGTGAGGTATAAAGATGAGAGTGTCGAGAAACATAGGCGATCACGGTGATGCTGTTGTTTGTACACAGGCTCTCGCATGAGCCAGCCCCGACTTGACTCGGAAAGTCCAGGGGAAAAACCAGAGGGAGAAGAGGGGGGATGATTTTTGCAAAATGACGATATTTTCTATTGACACACTTGTGGTTAATCATTAGTATCCGCGCCCAGCAAACGATTGCTCTCGACAGGCAACCTGTCTTTATTGAGTCATTCCACCTGCTGCGTCAGCTGATCTCGGTCAGTTGTCTTTCTTTTTTTATAAAAGAGAGAGACAACATTTTTTGGGAATTGGCATGACCGTTAGCACCTCCACCACAAACACCGTTTCAAACGCACACCTTTCGCAGCCTGCTTCATGGCAGAACAAAGCGATTCTGAGTGTCGCCTTCTTAATGGCCACGACCTCTGTCGGCCCTGGCTTTCTAACTCAAACGGCTGTTTTCACCAACATCTACAAGATGGATATGGCGTTCCCTGTGTTTGCCTCCATGTTTATCACTTTTGGTATTGTGATGAACTTATGGCGCATTGTGGGTGTGTCGGGTCTGCGTATTCAAGACATCGCCAACAAAATGGCCCCAGGCATGGGCTACTTCATTGGTATCCTACTGGCACTGGGTGCGGTGGCATTTAACTTCGGTAATGTCAGCGGCTCTGCGCTGGGTATCAATGTATTAACGGGTGTCGACACCACGTGGGGGGCACTGTTTACCGGTGCGATTGGCTGTTTGCTGTTTGTGGTGCATAACGCATCAAAGCGTATGGATCAGATGGCGCGTTACCTTGGCTTATTCATGGTGGTATTGATCGCGTATGTGGCAATGACAAGCCTGCCCCCGTTGGGTGAAACCATGGTCGCGGCCGTGATGCCAACGGATATGGGTAGCTTGCTACTGCCAACCCTGACTATCGTCGGGGGTGCGGTAGGCGGTTACTACACCGGTGCACAGCGTTTGGTCGACATTGGCCTGCAAGGTGAAGAGCAAGTCGGTGCCATCAAGAAAGCGGCATGGGCCGGTATCTCCATCGCTGTGGTGATCCGTATCCTGCTGTTCTTGGCGGTGTTCGGTGTGATTGCAACCGGTGCGGTGCTGGATGGCGCCAACCCTGCGGCTGATGCCTTCCGTCACGGTGCGGGTGAAGTCGGCTACTTCATCTTCGGTCTGGTGCTGTTTGTTGCGTCTATCACCTCGGTGGTGGGTAACTCGTACATGGCGATTTCCCTGATTAAGACCCTGTTCCCAGTGGTTGCCCGTAACGAAAAAGCCTGGTGTGTGGGTTTCATCGTATTGACCAGCCTGGGTACGGTATTCATGAACATGCCACTGCTGCTGCTGATGCTAGCGGGCTTGGTGAACAGCATTATCCTGCCGATTGTACTGGGTACCGTACTGGCAGCAACACGCCGTAAAGACATCGTGGGTGATTACCAACACCCTGTGTACCTGACGGCTATCGGTGCCGTGATTGTGGTCGTGATGGCGGCAGCAAGCTTCAGCAACATCGGTAACTTCATGGGTAAGTTCATCGGTTAATGACCGATGTGATACATGATTAAAAATGGGTAAGACAAAGCCGCCACTTCAGGTTGAAGTGGCGGCTTTTTTTGTTTTACACGGGCCAGGCGGAGGCGGAATTTGATGGCGCAGGCACTGACATCGCCGTCATCCGGTAAGGCCCATTGTGTGCGCTGCAATGGCTGCTGATGTATTGGCGTAGCTCTGCCATGAAGACCGCAAAGCGTTCTGCGGTGTACTGGCGAGAGCGGTATACTGCATAGAGCTGTCCCCATTGGTAGTACGCCCCGTTAAACACATCCACCAACTCGCCTTTTTCCAAATAATGCGTAATTTGATCGAAGGGGATCTGCGCAATGCCCATGCCCGCTAACGCCAAATTGGTCGCAATGTCGACCGAGTCGGTCGAGACAATCCCCGTCACATCTACCACGCCTGATCCCGCCTCACTTTCCCACTTCCAGCTCAACTCTTGATTCGGACAATTGGTATTGGTGATGCACTGATGCTGCGATAACTCATGCGGATGACGTGGCATACCCTGCCGGGCAATATACTGCGGCGACGCGCAGAATACACGACGATAATTGGCCAACGGCTTGGCGACCAACGACTGATCACTCGGCAAAAAGGGGGCGATCATGATGTCGCAGTCGGCCATTTCACGCAGATGCGCCGGGTGCAGCGTGGTCAGGTGCAGGCGAATGTGGGGGTGCTTGGCACAAAACGTACTCAAAAAGCTTTGGCTTAGCCAGCGTGCCATAGGGTGCAGTAAGCCCAATTTAATCTCGCCACGGAGGTAGTCCTGATCGTCATGTAGGCTATCAAGGGTGTTATCCCAGTCTTGTAAAATACGTTGGCACGACGCGAGAAAGACCCGTCCTTGTGGTGTCAGGTGGATCTGATTGCCGCCGCGATGAAACAGGCGCAACTGGGTGGTCTGCTCAAGCTGGTGTATTTTACGACTGAGTGTCGACTGGTTGATATTCAGATTATTGGCGGTTTCAGTGAAATTCAATTTCTGTGCCAGCAGGCAGAACATCCGAAGTGTATCGATAGGAAAGGCCATGTGATTGCGTCAGTTATCATTAACCCTTGGTATGTTACCAGCACTTTGCTGCAATCTCATGCTTGAACTGTATATGCACTGGAGTGCGCATTGTCCGTGATGCTGAGACAAAGCGCGTTAATTCATTGATTTAATATGTTTTCATAAAGTATGAATGCGTTTTTTTGCCTTCATGCATTATCTGCATCGCTGCGATGCCGTTCGGTTGGTTCTCCCTTGCCATCGCTCTTCATATACTCGCCACCGTGAAAAACTATTTAAAGTTGTGGCTGAGATATGAATAAAAATAAACACCTCCCTTTTGCGCTGGCATTACTGCCGGCCGCCCTTTTTGCACCTTACTTATCGGCTGAGTCCACGTTACCGGCAGAGTCGCTGAGTGCGCCGATGCCGACGATCTACGGTGATATCCGTGCGCAAGCCGCTTGGCACCAAGACAAGGATTACACCACCGATATCTACCAAGCGACAGTTGGCGCCATCGGCAACCTAGGCTACAAGCAGCTAAAAGTGCGTTATCAGCTGGAAGCGGAATACTCGGAATCTGAGCATTCTGCCGCGAAAGATAACGATCTGATCGTGCGTGAAGCCAACATCATCACCATGTTGCCGCCGTGGGGGGGCTTATACATCGGTTCGGGGACCACAGGAACCTGGGCGGATCTGTATAGCAAGGTGGATATCTTTGAAAGCAACAACATGGAACGCCACAGCGACAACCTGCTGTTCGGTGGTAAGCGTTATGCCACTAACCAGTTGGCCTACATGACGCCATGGTGGGGCGGTTTTCAATTCAAAGTGGCCGTTGTAAGCCCGAATGACAGCAATAACAACGATGCCGACATCATTGGTTTGCGTGCGCTCTACAAGCAAGACAACTTCAGCCTTGTTGTGAACCATTCCTGGACAGACAAAGTCATGCTACCGGCCGGCACTGAGCACGATAGCCAGCGCACCTTGATTGCCACCAGCTATCAGTGGGCTGATCTGTATTTTGGCGCGGTGGCTGAACTGGACTATGACGCGCCGTTTGGTGAGCGCCAAGTCTATGGTGTGTCAGCAAAATACACCTATGGAAAAACCGCTTTCAGCCTAGGTGCGCAATACGCGGATTGGAACAACGCAGCCGTTGAAAACGACGTGCTGGGGTTAGTTAACGTGCGTCATGATCTGAACAAGCACTTGGCGGTGTTCGCCGAAGGCGCGCTGTACAGCGAAGACAAGCCGACGACAGCCAAAGGCGACAACATCAATTTGGGTTTGATCGTGTCTTTCTAGAGCGGTTTCTCTTTCATTGATCTTGTGAATCGTCTCTTTCTTATTTTGCCTTACCTCATCCTTCAAGGAGCCAACCATGAAACGCTTGCTTTGCTCAGCCTTACTTGGCCTGAGTGGGTTGTCGGCCCATGCGGCGGTCACGGTCACTGATTGTGTGATCCGAGAGCCTGCCCCTGGGACGGATAAAACCGGCCTGTACTTTACTGTGAACTATCAACCGGATGCTGAAACGGCGTCATTGCGTTTGCCTGCCCCAGAAGCGCTCTATGGTGCAGCCGTACCCGCCTTAACCGGCTACACCGAATTGCATGACATGAGCCATGTGGAGGGTGTGATGACCATGACCCGTATTCCGCAAGTGCAAGTGAAGCCCAATACAACCCTGTCACTGGCACCGGGTGGCAAACACGTCATGCTGTTTAATCTGACGAAAACCCCGAAAGCCGGTGAGCACTACCCGGTGGAATTGTGGTTAGCGTTTGATCCGAACGCGACCTGTATGGCGGAAGTGAAAACCTCAGCGCAAATTGCAGCAGAAAAAACCGAGCAGGTGACGCCATGAAGCAACTAATCAGAGGCATTCGCAGCGTAAAAGGCGCGGTGTTTGCGGCCATTTTAACCATCGGGGGAGGCTTGGGTTTGTTAGCGGCATTGCCTGCCAGTGAAGTGATGCATGCACTGAGCACCAACGAATTTTGTAGTGGTTGTCACACCATGACACCGATGGCTGAGACCTTTAAGCAAAGTGTGCACGGCGGCAATAACGCACAAGGCTTTGTGGCCGACTGTGTATCTTGCCACTTGCCTGAGTCCAATGTGGTGGAAGAGCTGTGGGTGAAAGGCACCTCGGGCATGCGTCACCTGTGGGGGGAATATGTATTGCAAATGGATGCGCTGGACTACGATGCCCTGCATCCGAAACGCACCGAGTATGTGTTTGATTCTGGTTGTGTGAATTGTCACCGCACCTTAGAAGAACGTGCGGCCGTCGCAACGGAAAACTCACCGATTTCTGATCAAACCCACCAGTTGGCCTTTGCCCGAAAAGACACCGACAGCACCTGGCAGTGTGCCAGCTGCCACTACGACATTGCCCACCCAGGGTTGAAGCGTGACATGCGTCTGCGTGAAGAGTCGGTATTGCGTGATTTGGCACAGTTCTCAGGAGTGGAAAACAATGGATAAGTCATTCAATACGTCCGTGCTGGCTGGTTGCCTGACGGTTGCCCTGTTTACCGGTATCAGCATGGGCATGAGCAGCGTGGCCATCGCAGCGCCTGCCACCCCAGTGACGGACATCGATAACGGCTACGAAGATTACACCATTCGCCGTACCCCGGCGGATTTAACCCCACAAGAACGCCAAGTCGCGAACCGCAACATTTATGCGTGTTACTTAGGCTGTCACCGCCCAGCGGTGGAAGAAGTACCGGAGACCCTGAGCCCGAAGTTGGAAGGCTTTGATCCGCAATATTTCTATGATCAGTTTGTGGACATGGACATGGAGCGTCAGGCGGGCGTCTCCTCCCAGATGAAAGAGTACGTTTATACCATTCCGCCAAAAGAAATTGCGGATTTCTCCTTGGTGCTCAGTGAACGCCAAATGAAATGGAACCCGCGTAAAGACGTAGTTGAAAGTGACGCCTATGCCCGCGGTAAGCAGAAGTATGACGCGAGCTGCAAGATGTGTCATGGCGAGCAGGGTGCCAGCACCAATCCTGCTTACCCGCCGCTGAAAGGCCAGATGCCCGCGTATGTGTTTGAGCAGATGACCGCCTACCGTGACGGCAAGCGCACCAACCGCCAAGCCGCCATCATGGCACCGTTTGCCAAAATGCACAGCGAAGACGATTACGCTGACATCGTGGCGTATGTCACGGGTATGTTCTACACCCCGATTGCCCGTCGTGAATTCATTACCGGTAAAGGCATGCCACCGGTGGAAGGGTTCAAACTGCCTGATACCGGTCAGGTTCAGAACTTCATCGACAAGCACGGCGAAGACATCGATTACCCGAAAAACCCGATGAGCTACACCATCAGCCCATCCGGCAAAGTGGTGATTGATGATAATACCCAGCTGATGTGGGAACGCGATTCTTCCCGTATCTGGATGACCGCCGTAGAAGGTGAAGCCTACTGTGAGAACTTGTCACTGGATGGCTATGACGACTGGCGTTATCCGTTGATGAAAGAGCTGCAGAGTATTGCGGATCTGGGTGAATTCCGCCCGGCAATCAATACCGATGCCTTCTTGAACATGCCACGTCTGAGTTCGGGGGTGTGGGGTTTCCCGGTGAGTGACCACCCGGATCACGCTTGGCACATTGGTTTCCCTGAAGGGCACATCATGGGTCAGCACACGGCGTCCACCAAGTTGGTGCGTTGTGTGCGTGCGGATAATGGCGCGGCGTACCACAACATGCGTTACGTCGATAACAAAGACGGCACTGTCACCGAGAAAGTCACGGATCGTATGTGGCAGCAGAACATCGATTACAAGCGCCGTAATTGGCTGGACTCGATCGATTACTGTGAAAACTTGGACTACGCGGGTTATGAAGATTGGCGCTTGCCGAACATCAAAGAGTTGGTCTCGATTGTGAACTACAACAAGACTTCGCCAGCGATTGATGAAGAATTCTTCCCCAATACGCCAATTAAATACTTCTTCTGGAGTAACACCACTGACTTGCCGGGACCAACGCTGTTTGTGCGTCCGCTACCACCGCGTAAGAAAGATCAAACCCCAGAGATGCTCGATCACCGTACCGATACCGGTAATAAAGGCTGGGCACAGGGTTACCAGATCGGATCCGGTCTGGGGATGAGTAAGGACGTGGAATTCTACGCCCGTTGTATCCGTAACCCGTAATCTTCTTTTTCCTACCTTAATTCAGTGCCTCCTTCATGGGGGCACAGGAGATCGTATGACTGTATTAACCTCCGTTCTTTTTCGCGCAATGGCGCTGACATCTGTCGCTTTTAAATCCACCGTGAGACCGGTTGTTTTTAACTCTCTGCTCACCGGCGCTTTGTTATGTACCCAGTTACTGACCAGTGTTTGTCAGGCCGATGAACCTGGGCGTTATGATGACGGTGCCCGCTGGGCGTTCGTGACCGATAAACATTCCCCCCGCGTGGCGGTGGTCGATACCTTTTATCACAAGCACATTGATACCCTAACCTTAAAAGCCGTGCCGACTATGATGGAAGTGTCGGATGTACAAGACATGCTGCTCTATATCGACGGCAAAACACCACAGGTCTACATTTATGATCTGGTCGAGAAAACCCACTGGGCCATGGCGGTCGAGAGCATTCCGCATGCATTGGCCGTTGCCCCAGATGGTGCCCGTGTGGCGGTGGCGCTGGAAAATAAACTGGTGATGCTTGCGCCGCTCACTAAAACCTACCTTGAAACGATTCCCCACCTCGCTATGCCGTATAGCTTCAACTTCGATACCGGCGGCTACAACCTCTACATCACCGATCAAACCAGCGGCAAAACCAAAATCTGGCGGGTGCATGATGAAGCGATCACGGAGATCCAACTGGGTAGCGGTGGCAACGTCTCAGAAGTGACGCTTTCACCGGATGCCCGTTTGGTGATGGTGGGGGATTTGGCCAATAACACCGTCAGTGTGTGGGATCTGTTTATGGGGCAGGAATCTGCTCGCATTCCGCTACAGTCTACCCCGTGGCGTCCGTATGTGAGTTCTGACAGTGAACACATGATTTTAGCGGCGCAGAACGGCCAAGGGTTGGTGGTCAATACCTGGACTGGCCAAACCGTGAAAACCATCGACGTTAAAGATACTACCACCGAAATTCGCACGGGTTGGTTGGAAAGTATTGGTGTGGTCGCCACCCAAAGTGGGCTGAATATTTTCAACCTGACCAGTAAAGACGAAGCTAAGCACTTTCCGCTGGCGGCACCGCTAGGGGATGTCGTGGTGGTGGCCGATTCTAAAACCCTGTTTGCGACCCAAGGCGATAACAGCCATTTGCTGGTGGTCGATTTGCGAAAAGAACGTTTGTTGCCTGCGCTAGACACGGGCTTGAAAGCCCCGCATCTGATCGCAATGGGCTTGACCAATACCATCTGTCACTAAGTCACAGCCAGCAGCCAGTTAATAAGGAAAATGATGATGCAACACACAGACAAGGGAACGCAAAGCCGATGGTGTAAAGGCCGCGCAATGGGGGGGATGGTGGGAATGTTTGCCGGGCTCGTCATGACAGTGATGGGCACAGTATCGCCAGCGCACGCCGCGCCGCTGCGTTTTACCCTCAACGAAGCGACGATGGGGGAGGTAACAGAAACGCAGTGGCCGGATAAATACCTGTTCATTGCCATCGGCTATACCTCGTGTCCGGAAATTTG
This sequence comes from Photobacterium japonica, assembly GCF_050337005.1. Taxonomy (NCBI): domain Bacteria; kingdom Pseudomonadati; phylum Pseudomonadota; class Gammaproteobacteria; order Vibrionales; family Vibrionaceae; genus Photobacterium; species Photobacterium japonica. Next base: position 18,410 of record NZ_JAKJSN010000057.1, read on the forward strand.
CCCGACCACGGCGATGGACATGGCCGGTGTGATGACCCGCTTGGGCGACAAGGCCAAGCAGGTGGTCCCCCTGTTTATCTCGATTGATCCGCACCGTGATACGGCCTCGAACCTGTCTCAATACGTAGGGTATTTCCACCCTGACTTGGTCGGGTTAGTAGGCACTGACGCACAAACCCAAGCGGTCGCCAAGGCTCTGAAAAGCACGTATGGCTATTCCCGTGATGGCAAACCGGTGTACCCGCCATTGCCGGCACTGTATGAAGTGTTCCACTCCACCTACATGTACCTGTACGGGCCGGACCGTGAACTGATTGATGTGTACGGCTACGGTGATGGTCCCGAAAAAATGGCCGCGCAGATCGCGAGGGAAATCCCGTGAGACTAAAGCGTGTGGGAGCGAGATGGCGTATCGGCCTGCTGGTACTCAGTGCTGCTTGCGCGTCACCGGCATTGGCCGATCAAGCGGTATCGCAGTGTGCGGTACCGGCGCCCTTTGTGGCCATTAATGCTCCCCTTGAGGGAATAAAAGCGGCCTTGCCAGCGTCGGTGTTTGTCGCTGTGAATAACACGCCAGTGACACTCGTGAATTACTGGGCCATATGGTGCCCGCCGTGCCGCAAAGAACTGCCGATGCTGGCCAGTCTCAAGCAAGCGTTAGTGAGTACTCAGTCAGTGGTTTCGATGACTGCTATTGCTATGCCTATCGTCGCAATAGAAACGGTGCATGTGGGTGACAATATGCCCGCGATAACCGCCACGTTCGAAAAATTGGATGTGGCCGTATTGGGTACCGCGTTCATTGACGATTTTAACGCCGTACGCCAATTGGGGTTTAAAGGGCTGCCCGCCACCGCGGTCACGGTTAACGGCACGGCGCGTTATCGCGCAGACGGGTATCTGCATACCGACCCGCAGGTATTAACGGATTGGCTGGTCTGCCTGAGCACAGCCACACAGCAAGTACGCGAATAATCAGAACGGATAGACAGAAGAGGAAGGAATAATGGGGCGATATGTGCGAATGGGGATTGTGCTGAGCATGCTCGCGGTGGGCGGCGTTTCATCCGCTTTCGCTGCGGGTAATGCCAGTGAATCGGGTGAGCAATTGTATAAAAATCCGGGGCGGGGCGGCTGTATTCAGTGTCACGGCGAAGCCGGAAACGGTCCGGTGATCCCGATGTACCCAAAAATCGGCGGTCAGTCAGAAATCTATCTGTATAACCAGATGATTGACTACAAAGCCAAACGCCGTAAAAACGGTTTGTACGTGCCAATGGAAGTGGCCATGCAACCGTTTAGCGATGATGAGATCCGTGCCATGGCGCAGTATCTGGCACAGCAAAAAACGTTTTAGGGGGAGCGCAGAGCGCTGGCCATGAGGTTGCCTGATACCGCTGTAATAATGTGCTACTTAACGCGTTGGAATGTCATTATACTCGGCGCCAAACTTACAATAAGTCATACAATGATAAGAGAGTAAACAATGAGTGTGATTGTCAGAGCTGCCACCGTCAACGATGCCCAAGGGATCACTGACGTGCTTAACCCGATTATCACCGAAGGGTTATACACGATCTTGGATTGCACGTTCACGGCAGAGGAAGAGGTGGCCTTTATTCAAGACTTCCCTGAGCGCGGTGTGTTTCAGGTGGCCACCAATGAAGCAGGAAAAGTACTGGGTTTCCAAAACGTCGAGCCGTTTGCGTCGTACACGAAAGCGTTTGATCATGTCGGTATCATAGGCACGTTCGTGGATGCGGACAGCCGTGGCCAAGGGGTGGGCAAGCAACTGTTTGCCGCGACGATTGAAGTGGCCAAGCAAAAAGGTTACGAGAAACTGTTCGCGTATGTGCGCGCAGACAATGAACGCGCGTTAGCGGTTTACTTGCGTCAAGGCTTTGAAATTGTGGGTACCGCTAAGAAGCACGGCAAGATTGGCGATCGTTACATTGACGAGATCCTGATTGAGACGTTTTTGTGATCTGACTGCTTCACAATGCATCAAGGCCAAAAGGCGTTTGGTGTATTACGCCTCTTTTGCGCCTCATCTCCCAAATCAAAAATGTAGCCATGATAACTGAGCGCTGGTTGAAAATCATACAGCTCACGGTGGTAACATTTCGACATATCTTTCGCATTGTTAAGGAGAACACACGCGATGATGGAGTCGAATGTTTTTGATCGGACTGAAACCGATGATCCCGTGATCAGTGATGGCCTGTATAACTTCACTATTGGCATGGTGCTGTGTTGGGGCTTTTTCGTGAATTGGCTAATGGTGTTATTTATCCCGGTAGAAGCGGTGTTATCCGTTTCGCCGTGGGTCTTTATCATCGGTTATTTCGCCAGTTGCTTCTTTGGGGTGTACCTGTTCCGGTCGTCAGACAACCCTGTTGTGAGTTTCATCGGCTATAACTTTGTCGTGGTGCCGTTTGGTCTCATCATCAATGTGGTGGTATCGCGCTATGATCCTAATTTAGTGTTGGACGCGATCAAGGTGACGGGGTTCGTGACTGGCTGCATGATGGTGTTAGGGACGCTTTTTCCGCAGTTCTTCAAGCGCATTATCGGGACTTTGTGTATCTCACTGTTGATTGTGTTGCTGGTGGAGTTGTTTCAGATCTTTGTGTTGGGGATCCGCCAGGCATGGACCGATTGGGCGGTAGTGATCATCTTCTGCGGGTATATTGGCTATGACTGGGGAAGGGCAAACCAGATCCCGAAAACGCTGGATAACGCGGTCGACAGTGCCGCCGCGCTCTATATGGATATCATCAACTTGTTCTTGCGTATCTTACGTATCATGGGGCGTCGTTAACGCGCAGAATGTGTGAGAAGACACATTATGATCGTAAAAGGTCGCACTTTTAAACAGTGCGACCTTTTATGAGATTACGTCATTATATTGGGTAAGTGGGTGATCATCGATGCCCAATCCAGATCGACTTGTTGACGTGTTATGCGATTTCGAGACGTTTGCCCATGGAAGCCTGTGTGTGCTTGTGCAAACACATAGCAACAGTGTCCATTTTCTAAAGCAAGGCAAAAAGGAGTGGTAATAGCCGCTTCTAGCCGTTTGTAGCGCACGCCACCATTAGCGACTGATATCGCGTTGAACACATTAAGCCCTAAGCAAATCACGATTTTTGGGGCGATGATCTGTATTTGGGGCAATGCATATCGCCTAGCACCCTCAAGTATTCCTCGCCATGTCATTGCGGCCGATAATGATCCTTTTTTAATAAAGGGATACACATTCGTCGCATAGGTATCATTCAGTGCCAGCCCAAGGTGGCGCCTGAGAAGCATATTTAAGTGTTGCGACGTCGGTAACTTAGGATCTAATCCCAATGACGCTAACGCAGGTCTGAATACTTGAGCCAGGTAGTCGTTAGATGCCCAATCTTGCAACAACACCATCACCGTTGCGTGTAAATTGGACGCTGATTTCGTGTAAGGAGAGACCCATTCCGTTTCATAGGCACCAAAATAAAAGTCTCCGATGGCATAGGCCTCATCTGGAGTGCTCTCCCGCCGTCGTTGAGTAAGCGCAGCAAGACGTGTCCGTTTATCACCATCATTCAGCAGTGTTTGTATGGTGCCACTGATCTGTGTCATACCTCTCCTCACGATTAACAACCCAATAAATCAGTTTGTACAGGGGGCTCGGTTTAAAATAAACCGCCAAACAAAAAGTACGGCGAGAATATATAGTAATCCTATCCCCAAGGCTTGCCAGTGAAGTCCGTTATACATCGCAATGGGCATTAATGAAATAATGAAAATATCAGTGATTGAACCGGGTACATACGCAATCGCATAGTCATCAAGAATATTTCCTTTCATTTTTGAGTCAACAATACGGAGTAAAGCAATACCCATTGCGACCGTCCCTGTTAACCATCCCCATGAAAATAAACCTTTTTCAAACCAACCTTTCCCTAAAATTCGTGGGGCAACCCACAGTATTAGCCAAAGTGTAAAGCAGACTCCGCCGAATGCTAATACAACCATAGGTAGTAAGTATTGAGAAAGAACAGTAATTTTAATAGCGGATATACCAAAGATAATCAGATAATCTGTGCTGATGCCAGCGGCATGATTGAATGTGGTATCGCATAGATATTTATCAGCTTGGGTTCGTTTGGTTACCATTCGTACCAGCATTCCGGAAAGAAAACCGGTAACAAAGGTAGGTATTTGTACTTTGTCAAAAAAAGATGATAAGTAATCGGCTGAAAGATAAGAAAAAACGGTAACAAGAACGACTAAGGCTGCATGAATGGCAAAAGAGTCAACAGAAAGAGATGACATAGTGTCATTCATTACGGCTTTTTGTTCTGCAGGATTAATGAGTCCTTTTCGTTGATATTCATCCATGTTTGAAAATGTGACAAAAGTGCTAATCCATCCCATTTTTAATGCAAATTGAAGGAGTAACATTCCAATAGAAATAGAAAGGAATATACCGACAGTTGCGAAGGTTAACCCTAGCGTGAACCCGTCTTCCCAACCGAGTTTTGTTAATATATCTCCAACCACGGTTGCTGAACCGTGGCCTCCCATAAACCCTGATGACAGTGTTACACCAAAAGCCGGGTTAAGATCTGGCCATACCCAAGTGGTAAGAAATAACCCAAATATAGCCGCAAATAGCCATTGAGAAACAGATGCTATTTGGTTGAATGCCCATAACGATCCAGCCCGCTGGGCGACTACTTTGGGGGATGGTATATCAGTGGCTAAACCCAGCGCTGAAAATAATGCGGCGGTTAAAAGGCCGGCATTCGCAGTGAATGTGCTCGTCCATGGCAACACATCCAATAATGCAGGACCAAAAATCAAACCTAATAATCCAGCCAACACCGCTGAAGGAAGATAAAGTCGCTGTAATAGCGTCAAATGAACACGTAGGATTTTCGCAACCAATAATAAAAAACCTGCAATTGCTAAGTCTGTTAACATTAGACCTTGTGGCATTGAACCTCCAGTAATATAAATGAACTCAACCGTTTCTACATGTTTGCACTCTGAATGAAAAACTGCGCATACTTGTCATTTGTAGATTTTATGAAATGACACTCATTGATATATTCATTACATTCAATGAATATAATCGATTACCTTTAAAAAGAATAAATATAGCTGTGATTATGCTCGATTATCAGCAGGGATAAAACGAAATGTATGCAGCTATCTATATCGAATTGATTTTTAATATTCTTTTTATTATCAGTTATTGGTGCGTGGGAATAATAACATTGGCTTTTGTTAAGCCATTCTATTCCCGATGAAACGCACATTTGAATGACTTGGATTTATTACTTCGGTTGAGTATAAATTGTTTTTAATACTCTTGTGTAAAGAGGAGGCTATCCTAGTGATATTTTATATTGATTGCAAATATAGCTATTTCATTTTTAGCCTAAATTGTTTTGTTTTTAAAGGGCGAAACCTCTGACTAGGTGACGTCCATGTAATGATATTCATTGTTCTGCGGTGGCAGAACTATTCTCTTGGGTATGGCTATCGTAATATATCCTTGCGATGAAATAGATATTCACACCCGCAATAAAACCATTTGTGGCTGCAACCGGCCAAGCATCGATCATGAGCCCGTATATTGCAAACAGTGAGCACCCAATGAAATTAAGGACGCGTAGCTTAATGATGTCTTTCATCGTCAGTGATAGAGCGACAATTATTGATGAAAGGTATCCTAACATTTCTACTGTATTCATAATTATTTCACCTAAAAGATGGCGGCTAGAAACGGTATGGTATGTATGGTTAGCTATTGAAATTTCGGCAAAATGCTTTGTGAAAATGCCGCTAAACAACGGCTATTATTTTCATAACCTAACCCGTTTGCCAGCCATAGGGCGAATTCGCTCACCCCTAATGCTTGGTATGTCTTTAGCGTTGCTAATATTTCCTCTGCGGTGCCGATCAGTAGATTTTTTTCCAAGTCCTCCACAGTGAAACCCGTTTGAACCACAACCTCACCTTGTAACCTTCCTTGCGAGACAGTGTTGGTTTGATTAAACCATGCCACAAACTCACTGTAGTATTGGCTGAAATGCTTAAGAATGACCTTTTTTTCTTCCTCATTTTCAACAATGTAGGCGTGTTGAAGCAGTAACAATTTAGCATCATGCGTGGCATGTTCCGCTGCTTGTTTAAATATTGCGACGCTTTCTTTGACTTTTTCCATCCCCATCCAAAGCGGCGTCATTTGAACGTGGCAACCGTGATCAATAGCAAATTTAACCGTATCTGGGCTTTGTGCTGCGATCCAAAGGGGGGGCTGAGCGCCATCAGCAATGGTTGGCACAACAGAGGTTTCTGGAAATGCCCAATGGTTTCCGTGATGGCGATAATTCCCCTGCCATAAAGCGCGGATCGCGCGGATTTGTTCACGCAGCATGTCACCCGCTTGTGAATTGGTTACCCCGTCGCTGAGTCTATCGTATTCATATTGAAAGGCCCCTTTTGATAACCCAACCTCTAAGCGACCGTCAGTGATTTGGTGAGTAAATGCAATTTCGCCTGCTAATCGAATCGGGTGCCAAAAAGGGGCAACAATCGTGGCTGTCCCTAAACGGGCTGTGTGAATTTGACTGGCTAATGCAGCAATGGTCAACAATGGGTTCGGTGATATTGCAAAATCCATTGCGTGGTGCTCACCTGTCCAGATGGTGTGAAAACCGCTACGATCTCCTTGCTTACAGAGCTGTACAAAGTGTTGGTAAGCGTCTTCATAACGAATATTTACGTGACTTCTTTCAGTATGTAAGCAAAGAGAAAGTTTCATGGTGGTACCTTTTAGTCAGCCAATTATTCCGTGAGATAACAGTTATTAGTGATGCATCTTGGTGGCAAGAGCAAAGCGATTCCATGCGTTGATCATGATAACTTGCATCATGGCTTCTGCGGTTTCTTGTTCACCGAAGTGATCAATACAAGCTTGGTAAGTGGGTTCAGACACCCCATCTTGATGAATTAACGTCATTTCATCGACCAATTGCAGAAGGGCTTGTTCTTTCTCATCAAAACGCGGCGATTCTTTCCATGCAGAAAGCGCAAAGATTTTTTGTTGCGCCATGCCCAGTTTTAACGCTTCCTTCGAGTGCATTTCGATACAATATGCACACTGGTTAATCATCGATGCTCTCAGCTTGATAAGCTCTTTTAATTCAGCAGATAACGCTGTCGTTGAAAGGTAATTCTCTATACCTAACATGGCTTTAAGTGCTTGTGGTTGGGTTTGTGCAATATCAATGCGGTTGTTCATAATGTTATCCTCAATGCGGTTAGTACGTCTTATCGACAGGAAGCATTGTGCGCTAAAATAAAGGCGATAAGAATCCCACTAAAAATGAAATGAGTTTTGTGAAATATGCAAAGGTGAGAAATGTTAAATCAAATTAAAATTTTAGCTCAGGTTGTTGAGTCTGGGAGTTTTTCTAAAGCGGGGAAAGTACTGAATATGGCACCGTCTTCGGTTTCGCGATCCATCGATAATCTAGAGCACACGTTACAATCAACGTTGTTTAGACGGAGTACACGGAGTGTCTCTTTAACAGAAGAAGGTGAGTATTTTTACCATCAAGCGACAAAAATACTGTTTGATGCCAATAAGCTTATCTCTGAAATGAAAGGAGAGCGGGCTGAACCGCAAGGGGTGTTGCGTATTTCTGTGTTTGAAAGCTTTGGTAACTTAGTGTTAGCCCCACTCTTGCCTCGCTTCTTAGCGCAATACCCCAAAGTGACGGTTGAAATCGATCTCGATAATAACTTGGTCGATTTAAACAGTGAGAACATTGATGTCGCCATTCGTATCGGCACACCACAAGACAGTAACCTCAAGGCGCGTCGATTAATGACGAACCTCACGTCATTGGTTGCGACACCGGAATATATAGCTACACATGCTGAGATTAAACAGCCGGAAGATATTCAGTCTCACAATTGTTTGCTCATTGGCCAGGGGCGAAAGCGGTATTATTTTTATTGTTCAAACGGCGCAGAAGTACGTCGAATTCCGGTCAAGGGTAATTTAGTTTCTAAGGGCGGTTCACCGTTGTTGAGTGCTGCCCTTAGCAGTTCAGGCGTACTGTTACTGTCGACATGGATGGTTGAGCCGTATTTGAAATCTCAGCAGTTAGTCGAGGTTTTACCGCATTGGGTCACGCATTCTTCTGAGACGGGTAGTGGTGAAATTTATGCAATATACAAAGGTATGGAGTACCCCAAGCCTCACGTTAGAGCCTGGTTAGACTTTTTGGTGAAAGAGCTAAGCGTCGTCAATCCTGTGCTGGTATGAACAGAGGTTGCTGCCTTAGTTATGGCTTACCACATGCTAACGCATAACTAAGGCAGTGCTGAAAGTTAAAAATTTGATATCTGTTGGCTACTTATTCCGAATGTTCTAAAGCGCAAGTCGTGTGAGAATACTGTAATAAACGACATTTAAGTTGGTGGAAGATCACATGATTGATTTCGAGAGATACGTTAGAAATGCATTGTGTATGGCGTTGCATTATTTAGCTTCCGTCATATTGGGATGTATTAACACGGCTAAATAGCGGCGCTTGTGGTGATACTAATGGATAGTCAACAAGCGTTATATCTGTGCTCACGGTGTTATGAACACAAGGGGCGTTCTGAGTTTTTGAGTGAGTAATTAACATTGACAATGAGTCGGTGGTGTATTGTTTGCTAGCGCAAGCCTGTAGGGCTCTATGAATTCAATAAAAGAGTTTAAAACCACATCAAAAGGGATAGATATCAAGAGAGGAATTAAATCATGTGCTTAGATGTACTGCAGAGTAAATTGGGGATGATTACATTCACAGCGAGTGGGCAGGGGCTTACCGGATTGTATTTGCCGGGACAGGAGCATTTTTTACCGTATAAGACATATAAAAGAAACACAAAAAATGTGCATATTGAGCAGGCAAAGGATGAGATCAGTGACTATCTTGACGGAAAAAGGAAAGATTTTTCCGTTGGGCTAGATTTACGAGGCACTGAGTTTCAAAAAAAAGTGTGGCATCAAGTTAGAGAGGTGCCATATGCCCATACCTCTTCCTATAAGGATATTGCCCAACAATTAGGGATGAAAGGAGGATACCAAGCGATAGGGAGCGCAAATCGTAATAATCCTATATCGATTATGATTCCTTGCCATCGGATAATAGGCGCGACGGGAAAGCTTATTGGCTATGGTGGGGGTGTTGACTTAAAGGCTCAGCTACTTCATATAGAAACGCATTATGAAAAGAACGATCAGCAACACGAAGGGTGATTTTTATATCCACCGTAGTCAATAATGAATCATTCGAGCCTGTTAAAATGCTCGATAACGGCGTTAGGGTGTTTGATGGGAGAATAACGATGTATCGAACAATTCCGCCCCAAAAACACATCAAGCACCCGAAGGTGCTTGATGTGTTTTATGTAAGTGGTTACTTACTTGCGTTCTTGCTTACTGACGGTTCACTGCGCTTTGGCCGTTGCCATAATGGGTTGGTTTTTGCGCATCGCAAACAAGCAGAACAGCACGAACCATGCGCCGCTCACTGCCACACCAATCCACGCTGAATGGGTGTAACCAATCGCTACGTAACCCAGTAGGGCACCGAACGCCACAGAGGTCGCATACGGTAGCTGAGTCAGTACGTGATCCATGTGGTGACAGCCTGCGCCAGTCGCCGACAGAATACTGGTGCTTGAAATCGGTGAACTGTGGTCGCCGAATACTGCGCCTGCTAATACCGCAGCAAGCATTGGGAGTAGCATCTGAATGTCACTCGCTGCTGCAATGTCACCGGCCAACGGTAGCATGATACCGAAGGTACCCCAGCTGGTGCCGGTCGCAAACGCCATCGCACACGACAGCACAAAGACAACAGCAGGTAGCAGTTCAACAGGGATGTTACCGTTCGCCATTGACGCCAGGTACATACCGGTTTTCATGTCACGCACAACCGCACCGATGGTCCATGCAAAGAACAGGATCACAATCGCAGGCATCATCGCACTGATACCTTGTGGCGCGGCTTGCATCCAGATTTTCGCGCTCAGCTTCAAGCGTAGCGCCAGTGCCACAGACACCACCAAACTACAGATGGCGCCGTAAACCAGAGATGAGCCTACGTTCGTGTGTTCAATCGCGCCGATCAAACTGAAATCGACCCCTTTCGTCGCCAGTACCGCCGCGCCGGATTGCACCATGAAAAACACGGTAGCCAAGGTCAACGTCAGAATAGGCAGCACCATGTCGATCATGCCGCCGTTGCTGTTTTCTGGGGTTTCGATATCCAAGCCCGTTGGACGGCCGCGAGATTCATCCCACAGTTTGCCTTCTAGGGCCCATTCTTCGTGCTTGCGCATTGGGCCGATATCCAACTGGAACGCGATCACACACAGTACCATCACGAGTGTAAACACCGCGTACAGGTTCATCGGGATCATTTCTACGAACGCGGAAATGGGGCTCTGGTCAGTCACGTTGTGTGCCACCATGATACCGCCAACCAGGGCGATGATGTACGCACCCCATGACGAGATAGGCATCAATACACACACAGGTGCCGCGGTGGAGTCCAGCAGATAGGCCAGTTTTGCCCGGGATATTTGGAAGCGATCAGTCACAGGGCGGCAGATTGCGCCAACAGACAGGCTATGGAAAAAGTCGTCGATAAAGAAAATGAACACCATCAGGCCGGTCAGGGATTTGGCACTGCGGCGATCTTTACAACGCACAGAAGCCCAATCGGCGAACGCTTGGGTCGCCCCTGATACGCTCATTAAGCTGATCAACGCGCCCAACAACAACATGAAAATGATCATATTGGCGTTGTCACTGTTTAAGCTGCCGTCAGCCCATACAATGTGAAGCACTTTATTGAATAAATAGTGAGCGGTGGCTAGTGGGGAATAGTGGTTTAGCATCAGTGCGCCCGCAACAATACCGGCACCGAGTGAAAGCAGAACGCGACGGGTCGTGACTGCCAAAATGACCGCCAGAAGTGGCGGAACGACAGACAATAAAGAGTCTGAAAAATTTGTGAGGATCATAATCTCAACACCTACAACATCAAGGTGGAGATCTACCGAAAAGAGGTGTAACGAAGACGTCTGAAGGAATGACAAAGACTTGTTACCCCTTCAGGTAGCGCTCCATAGGAAAAATACTATGGCAGTTCTGTGCCTATTTGACACAGACCCAGCGACTGAGTGTGATAACTGCAGTCACTTCGGCGCTGACTCCTTTCTCCGGCATCATCGGGATCATCCTCCGCACGGTTACTGATAGGCAGCGCGCCTCTACTGATTAAGGGCTTGCTGCGCCATCATAACAGCCAAGTTCAGCAACACAAGTATTATATAGGGATAGTGTACAAAGTGAGTGGATAATAAACTTTCTTTATCGTTACCATTAGAAGATTAATTTTGAGAAATTGTTAATACCTGTGATCATCGCATTACGCACAGGAAGCAAAATGTAAACATAGGAGTTAACGTGTTGCTAAAAAAACACTTCGAATTGATCGATAAGCCCACTTTCTTTGGGGCGCTGGGATTACTGTTTTCCGTCATAATCCCGCTGATGTTATTCCCAGAAGAAGGCGCTAAGTGGATCGCCGTCGCCAAAACCTTTATGACCGACAAGCTCGGTTTCCTCTATTTAGCGTTAGGTATCGGCGCCTYCTTTTTTATGATCTACATCGTTTTCTCCGATATTGGCCAGATCAAACTGGGTGATGCGGATGAAAAGCCAGAGTTCAAAACCGGTTCATGGGCAGCCATGCTGTTTTGTGGTGGTATCGGTGCCAGTATTCTGTACTGGGGGACTATCGAGTGGGCCTATTACTACCAAAGCCCGCCATTCCAGCTCGCACCGGGCAGTGAAGAGGCGGTACGTTGGGCTGCCACTTACGGTATTTTCCACTGGGGGCCGGTAGCGTGGTCTATTTACATGATCCCCGCGATTCCTATTGCCTACTTTTTCTATGTGCGTAAACAGCCTGTATTGAAAGTGTCAGCCGCGTTGATGCCGGTGATCGGTGAAGCGCGCAGCCACGGTAAGTGGGGCAAGGTTATCGATATCTTGTTCATCTTTGGTTTGTTGGGCGGTGCCGCGACCACATTGGGTTTAGCTGCCCCGTTGATCAACGAAGGGATCAGCTACCTGTTTGATGTTCCCTCTACCACCACGACTCAAATCGGCGTGTTGTTGTTGTGTACGGCATTGTTCGCTTACTCTTCCTATAAAGGGATGGATGAAGGGATCAAGGTGCTCAGTAACATCAACTTCTGGGGTGCACTCGGTCTGTTGGCGTTCGTCTTGGTGGCGGGCCCAACCTTGTTCATGCTGGAAACCGGTTTGGATTCTTTGGGTCGTATGCTGTCTAACTTCTTCGTGATGGCGACATGGGCTGAACCGTTTGGTGGCTATGGCACCTTTGAAGATACCCACTTCCCGCAAGATTGGACCATTTTCTACTGGGCATGGTGGCTTGTGTTTGCGCCAAGCATGGGCTTATTCGTGGCACGTATTTCGCGTGGTCGTACGATCAAGCAGATGGTGTCAGGGGCTATCTTCTTTGGCTCAATGGGTTGTGCCCTGTACTTCATGATTTTGGGTAACTACGGGTTGTCGCTACAGCTTTCTGGCCAGCTTGATGTGGTCGGCATTTTGAATAGCGAAGGCCCAACCCGTGCCATTTTCTCTATCCTTGAACAGCTACCGATGAGCACCATGGTCATCGCGGTGTTTACGATTCTATGTATTATCTTTACCGCCACCACGTTTGACTCGATCTCGTTCATTCTGGCGTCGGTGGTACAGAACAACGTAACGGAAGATCCATTGCGTTGGAACCGTCTGTTCTGGGCCTTTACCTTGTCCATCATGCCATCGATTCTGATGTTCATGGGCGGCTTGGCGACGTTGCAGACCGCTGCGATTGTGGGTGGTTTACCGTTGCTGGTGATTTCGGTGATGCTCATGATCTCGGGTGTGAAAGCCGCCACGCTCGACTTGGCACACCAAGACGGCTACATCGATCCGGTGATTAACATTGAAGAATTCCCAGATGTTGATCCATGGTCAAAAGAAGGCGTGGCGATGGCCAAGTTTGAACGCCTGAAAGACGAAGCGGTTGCAGCGGCGGAAGAAGAGCGTGAGAAACTGAACGCGATTTGGGATTTAAAGAAAACCATTCGTGCCACGGCCTTGTCGAAAGGGGAGTCTGGCATGGAGCTGGGTGATGCGCCACAAGATCAGTTAGACGAAATCAAGCGTTTGACCGATGAAGCCATGGCCGCCAAAGAACACAAACTGCAAGCGTCTGAACAAGCGCAAGAAGCCCGTAAGTTGTTTGACGAGCTGATGCGTGCACGTCTAGAGCAAGAAGCTGCTGAGGCGGATGCACTCGAAGCCAAAGCCTAAGCAAGCCACGGCATGTTGGCGGGGAGTCATGTCAGGGAACGACAACTCCCCGTGGGTACCGTCAGGTACCGTGCTTGATAAGAGAAAAGTCAGTCAATAAAACGGTGCCATGACACCGAAACCAAAACCGCCCGCGAGGGCGGTTTTTTTATGTGTGGCGGGGCGAGGAGCAACGTTGGCACTTTTTGGCGATCCCATTGCTGAAGCTAAATTCTATCGGATACGGATCATTGATGGGTTAGGTCGCTGCTACCTCATCACTCCCCGCCATCGAAGAATGAACATTGGCGAACAATCCCCGTTAATGCAATACCAAAATAAATATTGGGCTAAGCATTTACTTCAAAGTCACAGTACTCGCTGGGGATACCCTTTTGATCTCCCCATGTTGTACCACCGTCTATGTTATAAGCCACTTCAGCACCATATTCCTAAGCAGGGCATGATTGAAGAGTTAAGCGACAGGATGACGCAGGGTGAATTGCTTGTGTATCTCGTTGACAACTTTATCCCTCCACCGCCCCAAGGAAGTAGAACCCATATTCCAGCGTCAAGCCCAGCGCCCCAAACGCAGGCCATGATGGCGACGCCTCCTGAACGAAAAACGAAAAGTCTTCCTCAAGTTGGGAGGCAAGTGTCAGCACCGCAAGAAAAGAGGGTTGAGGTGCCGAGTTTCGATTTGGCGGAGGCGATTGCTAATCCTGCTTCACAAGGTATTACTCCAGTAAATATAGATCCTGCGTCAATGCTTGCTGAAGGCGTAATTGATACCGCACAAGCAGCAAAAGACTTTATTTCAAACCCTTCTTTAGAAGGTCTGGGGATGATGGCGGTAACAGCGATTCCAGGAAAATGGGCGGATAAGGTTCTAGAAAATACAAACAGGTCAAATATTATACCTGTTAGTGTAGTGCGTTATGATGATTATTTTGAATCTGAATTAAATGGAAAAGGATATAGAAAATCCTATATTAAAGGAGACTATTTAAGTCCCGCGAACCCTTCTGGTGAAATTACAATTCAACAACATATTAGAGGTTCAGAGCCAGCGAAGAGTAACAGCCAGTATACATCAACAACAGCGATTTCAGATGGAGTTGAAGCAAAGTATTATGGTAAGGAGCGGATAGTAATTGATACGGAAAAACTTCAAGTTGATATAGATATTGGTAAAGTTCATGATGTTGAAATTGTGACGCCAGAGAGAGTCCAGAGTGAGTTGAAAAAGGAAATAACTAAAGCTCAAGAGCGATATAATGCACATTCAAGTCCTAAAAATTTAGACAAGCTTATGCGAGCAACGGTATATTTAGAGCATGCAATAAGAGATAATGAATGCTTGATAAAAGGTTGCATTCATAAAAAGTATATTAAAAAGGTGGCTGAATGAGTGGGATTAAAAGTATTTTAGGGGAGTCGGTATACAATATTCTTTATTGTCATCATGATCGTAATGGTAATTTAATTAGTGATATTGATGATGTTCTAGATTGTGAGGATGAAGATATATCTCAAATACGAGTTAAAGAACTCATTAATTTGATTACATTTGAAAAAAATGAAATAAACATTCTCATTTCAATCGAAGCATCAAAAGTACTCTCCGCTTGGGGAGTGAAAAATGGTATCGATTATTTTTCTTTCTACATTGATAACGATTTATATTTAGAGTGTATTATTTCTCCCAATAGATTTGATTCACAGCAGGATGATGTATTTAACGATATGCTAACATCGTGTTTAAAATATCACATGAGATATGCGGAGAGGGAGTTTAATCGGCGTGGTGAAGTTGGAGGTAACTTGACATTAACTGCGAAAGAAGAAATAAGGCCATTAATTGATAAGATTCTTTCTCTGGTTGGTGTTATTCATGTTGATATGACATATTTATTAAGGGTAATTGAAACTTATGATTGGGTGGATTTTAAAGATTCGCTAAATGCTGTGTTTGTTCYTATTAATGACCTTCCTGATTCAAATTTAAATAGAAAATGGAACATTGAAAATTTGGGAGAACTACTTGAACGATGGTCAAATAGATTCGATTAGGTTGTGCGTATTGATATTATGTATAACC